>NZ_JALLAL010000050.1:0-21892 GCF_023062615.1 Brachybacterium sp. Marseille-Q7125
GGGCTGGCCGGGGCGACCGGCTGGGGGCCGACGGGCCTGGCCGGGGCGACCGGCTGGGGGCCGACGGGCCTGGCCGGGGCGACCGGTCCAGCGCCAGGGGCGAGCGGTCCGGAGCCGAGGACCGACCGGTCTGGCGGGCCGACGGGCGTGGTGGATCAGCCGCCCCGTCGGCCCGTCCCGCAGTTCACCCGCGCTCGCGCTGCCCCTCGCCCAGCCCGGTCACGCCTTCGATGATCGCGGCCAGCAGCCCGATGATCAGTCCCGCCAGCAGCGCCCACCAGAAGGTGTCGAACTCGAGCGTGAGCCCCAGCAGGCTGGAGATCCAGCCCGCGAGCAGCAGCATCAGCGTGTTGATGACGATCTGGAACAGGCCGAGTGTCAGGCACGTGATGGGCATGGCGAGGGCCGAGAGGATCGGGCGGATGATGGCGTTGACCAGCCCGACGATCAGCGCGATCGCCCCGATGGTGAGCACCTGGTTCAGCACGGGAGCGCTGTCGTCCCCCAGGTGCATGCCGGGCAGGATCAGCGCCGTGACCCACAGGGCCACGCCGGTGGCGATGACAGAGCCGAGGAATCTCATGCATCCATCGTCGCAGCTCGGCTGAGCGGTGGCAGGCCCCGTCGGCCCTCAAGCGTCGACGTCCGCGTCGAACCCGACCGAGTTGGCGCAGATGGAGCGGATGGTGAGCGTCCACTCGTCGAATTCGGCGGTGTCGCCGATGCCCAGTTCGTCGAGATCTTCGGCATCTCCCGTATCCGCCTGGAACCGCAGCACGGCGGCCGGTTCCCCGTCCGCACCCTCAGCTCGGATCATCACCGCGCCGTAGAACAAGTGCTCACCGCGGGAATTCTTCGTCTCTGTATCGCGGCCCTGCGTCGAGCCGCGGGTGCTGAGCCGGCCATCGCCGGTGCACGTCTCGGTGAAGTCCTCGGGATCTCCTGCCGGGCCGTTCGTCGGCCCCGGCGTGGGATCAGGCTCGTCTTCGCCCAGGGGCAGCAGGCCGCAGCCAGCTGTTCCGCCCAGCAGCAGGAGGGCCGCGGTGACCCCGGTGACGGAGCGGAGCATGCGTCTCATGCAGTCACCTCGGGTGTCACCCGCACCAGCACCTCGGGGGATTCTCCGTGATGCGCTCGACATGCGCGGTCCAGGGGGCCGATGCTCACCGTCGATCCGGTGTGCAGTGCGCGATGATTGGTCGCGCATGTGGTCAGGAATTCCCTCAGGAACACGTTTTCCCCCTCGGGCTCGTCGGGGCGACGCATGAGGCCGTCCCGCACATCAATCATGAGATGGCGAGAGCCATTGGGCCATGGGGAGAGCTCCTCATGAGGGTCCGCCGAGGTGAGGGCCCGCCGAGGCTCGACAAAGGGTCTGCTGAGCGCTCGATCAAGGGCCGACCGGGGCTCGCGAGTGGTTCGGCAGCGGCGCCCCCGGCCCACCCCGCAGGGCGGACGTCCGCAGCCGTCCCGGCGCCCCCGGCTTACGCTGGAGTCATGTCCACCGCCTCCGCCTTCGACCCGTCGGCCCCGCAGCCGGACCCGGCCGCCCAGCCCCCGTCGGCCCCGGCCAGCACCACTCCGGCCAGCACCACCTCGGCCAGCACCACCCTGCCCGCCGAGCGCATTCGCGTGCGTGCCGCGCTGGATTCCCTGCCCGCGTATGTCGCGGGGAAGCAGGCGCCCGATGACGGGGTGCGGCGCTTCAAAATCTCCTCCAATGAGTCCCCGTTCCCCCCGGTCGAAACTGTGCGGGAAGCCGCGGTTGCCGCGCTCGGCGAGGCCCACCGGTACCCCGATGCGGCCGCGCAGGCGCTGCGGGAGGCCCTCGGTGCGGAGCACGGCGTGGAGCCCTCCCGCATCGCCCTGTCCACCGGATCCGTCGCCGTCACCGGCGACCTCGTGCGCGCCCTCGTCGACCAGGGCGATGAGGTCGTGTACGCCTGGCGCTCCTTCGAGGCCTACCCGATCCTGGTGGGCTCCCACGGCGGCACCCCCGTGCAGGTCCCCGTCACCGCCCGCGGCGAGCATGACCTCGAGGCGATGGCCAAGGCCATCACCGAACGCACCCGCCTGGTGCTGCTGTGCACCCCCAACAACCCCACCGGCCCCTCGCTGAGCACCGCCGACGTGGAGGAGTTCCTCACCCGCGTGCCCGAGCACGTGGTCGTCGCGATCGACGAGGCCTACCGCGAGTTCCACGACCCCGCGACCGTCCTGGACAGTGCCGGGATCCTCGCGCGACACGGCAATGTGGTGCTGCTGCGCACCTTCTCCAAGCTGCAGGGCCTCGCCGGGCTGCGGATCGGTTACGCCATCGCCCACCCGCGACTCGCCCGGGCACTGTCCCAGGTCACCCTGCCATTCGGAGCGAGCAGGCCCGCGCAGGCTGCTGCGCTCGCCACCCTCCAGCCGGAGGCTCGCGCGGTGCTGGACCGCCGCGCCGCGTGGATCCGCACCGAGCGCGACCGCGTCGCCGCCGCCCTCGCCGAGCAGGGCTGGGACCTGCCCGTCACCCAGGGCAACTTCATCTACTTCCCCCTCGGCGAGCAGTCCCAGGACTTCGCCGCCTTCGCCGATGCCCGCGGGCTCGTGCTGCGCGCCTACGGGGCCGACGGGGTGCGCGCCACCATCGCCGAACCGGAGGCCAGCGACCTGCTGATCGACATCGCCGCCGCCTGGCGCGAGCATTCATGACAGTGACCGCCGCCGCCCAGCCGCTCGGCGGGATCCGCGCCCACCTGGTCTGGCTCGTGGCCGTGGCCGCCTACGCGGTCGCCGTCCTGCAGCGCACCACGATGGGGGTTGCGGGCCTCGAGGCCGCGGACCGCTTCGGTGCCTCCGCCACGATCGTCTCCACCTTCGTGGTGCTGCAGCTGGCGGTCTACGCGCTCATGCAGGTCCCCGCCGGCCTGCTGCTGGACCGCTACGGCTCCCGCGTCACCCTCGTCGTGGGTGCGGTGCTGATGGGCCTGGGTCAGCTGCTCATGGCGGAGACCACCACGGTGGGCGTGGCGATGCTGGCCCGGATCGTGCTCGGGGCGGGTGACGCCCTGACCTTCAGCAGCGCCATCCGCCTGGTGCCCGCGTGGTTCCCCGCCCGACGGGTCCCGATGTACACCCAGCTCACCGGCCTGATCGGGCAGGTGGGGCAGATCGGCTCCGCCGTCCCCTTCGTCGCCCTGCTGTACAGCGCCGGCTGGCCCGCGACCTTCCGTCTCGCCGCGGCGCTGTCCGCGATCGCCGCGCTCGCAGTGCTGCTGCTGGTGCGCGCCACCCCGCCCGGCACCCCGCGACCCCGAGTCCGCCACGACCTGCGGCGCATCCCGCTCGTGCTCGCCCGGATCCTCCGCAACCCCGCCACGCAGCTGGGATTCTTCACCCACTTCACGGCGGGATTCCCCGGCATCGTGTTCGCCATGATGTGGGGCTACCCGTACCTCACCGCCGGCGAAGAGCTCTCCCGCCCCGCCGCGAGCGCCGTGATGACCCTGCTGGTGCTGGTCTCCGCCGTCGGCGGGCCGCTGATCGGCGTGTTCACCCAGCGCCACCCGCTGCGCCGCACCACGCTCGTGCTGCTGATCGTCGCCACGATCGTGGTGCCCTTGCTCGCGCTCGTGCTGTGGCCCGGCCCGGCACCGCTGTGGCTGCTCGCGGTGCTCGTGTCCGGCTACTCGATCGGCGGACCCGGCAGCGGCGTCGGCTTCGACTTCCCCCGCACGGACCTGGCCCGGCACCGCCTGGGCACCGCCACCGGCGTGGTCATCATGGGCGGGTTCCTCGGCGGACTGCTCGCGATCCTGCTGATCGGCACGGTGCTCGACCTGCGCGCCCCCGACGGCGACTACACCCTCACCGACTTCCGCGTCGCCTTCGCGGTGCAGCTGCCGATGCTCGCGATCGGCGTGGTGGGAATGCTCATCACCCGCCGCGCGCTGCGGGCCCGCATGGCCAGGGCCGGGGTGCGCGTACCGCCCTGGCGGGACGTGTGGCGTTCCGGGCGCTGGCGCCGAATCTGACGCGGGGCCGACGGGGGAGTGCGGGCCGTCGGCCTGTCGTGATGGGCGCCTGTTGGGGTGCCAGGGTGGCCGCCCACCGCGCCCCCGTCGGCCCCTTTGAACCGTGCCGCTTGAACCGTGCCGTGCCGGTCCCGTAGCCTTGCCTCAACACCTTTATTTCAAGGAGGAACAATGTCGTTCACGCTGGGCATCGTCGGGATCGGGCAGTTCGGCTCCCACTTCGCAGAGCTGTTCGCCGCCCACCCGGACATCGAGGCGATCTACGCCGTGGACTCCGTCCCCGAGCGCATCGACGCCGTCGAAGCCCGCGGCACCCGCTTCGCCGGCCGCTTCGACACGCTCGAGGACCTGCTCGCCTCCGACGTGGACGCCGTCGCGATCTTCACCCAGCGCTGGACCCACGGCGAGCACGCCCTGGCCGCCCTGCGCGCCGGCAAGCACGTGTACTCCGCCGTGCCGATGGCGATCGCCGAGGACGAGATCCGCGCCATCACCGAGGAGGTGCAGCGCACGGGCCTGGTCTACATGATGGGCGAGACCAGCCAGTACAACGCCGCCGTGGTGCTGGCCCGCCGGATCCACGCCACCGGCGCCTTCGGCGAGGTGTTCTACGCCGAAGGCGACTACGTGCACGACATGGACCTCGGCTTCTACGACGCCTACAAGTACTCCGGCGGTGAGGGGTGGAAGGCCACCGCCTCCTACCCGCCGCTGCTGTACCCCACGCACTCGATCGGCGGGATCCTCGGCGTGATCTCCGAACGTCACGCCGTGTCCGTCTCAGCGCTCGGTCGGCCCGACACCCGCGGCGACGGCGTGTTCGACAAGGACGTCTCTATGTTCAATAACGACGTCTCCAACGCCTTCGCCCTGTTCGGCATGGACAACGGCGGCGCCTTCCGCACCAACGAGCTGCGTCGCGTCGGCTACCCCAGCCACCAGCGCGAAAGCCGCTTCCGCTTCTTCGGAGAGGCCAGCTCCTTCGAGGAGACCATCGAGACCACCTACTGGCATGACAAGCAGCGCGTGCTGGACGTGACCGAGCTGATCCGCACGGACGCCACCATGAGCCTGGATGACCCGCGGCTCGCAGATGTCTCCCCGACGCTGCGGGATGCCTTCGTGGCCGGTGCCGCCCGCGTCCACCACCAGGAGCGCCTGCCCAAGGAGTTCCAGGGCCTCCCCAACGGCCACGAGGGCGCGCACCACTTCCTCGTCGATGACTTCGCGCGCGCCGTCGTGGACGGGAAGCAGCCGATGGTCAACGCCTGGCAGGCCGCCCGCTACACCCTGCCCGGGGTGATCGCCCACCAGTCGATGAACCGGGACGGCGAGCGCCTGCCCATCACCGACCTGGGCGACTGCCCCCTGCCGGTGCAGGACCTCGACGTCGACCAGGAGCCGCTGGACCTCGAGGCCCTGTTCGCGGCGCAGGAGGCACGGAAGGGCTCGGCTGTGCAGTGAGGAGCTGCCGGGCCGTGACCGGGAGCGTGCTTCCTCTCAGTCGGCGTCCGACTCGGTGTACGCCAGTCCCAGCAGCGTGCCGTCCTCGGCCACGGTGATCTCCGCTCGGGTCGCACGTCCGGTGCGTTCCTCGATCCGGGAGACATGCAGGACACGCCCGATCAGCCTGGCCTGCGGGGGGCCGGCGCGGGTGAGCTCCCCGTACACCGCCGGGACGGCGTCGAAGGCGCGCGCCACGCCGCCGGATCCCGCCATGCGGCGGATATGGGCGGAGGCGCGTTGCTCCAGCTCCTCGTAGCGGCGCTCCGCGGCCGCATCCAGCAGGCCGACGGCAGTGGCCACCTGGGAGGCGGAGGGATGCGGCTGCGGGCGCGTGACCTTGAGGGGCACCTGGCCCCCGAACCGCTTCTGCGCGGCCTGCCGTGTAATGCCCAGCTGCTCCCCGATGGTGGCCCAGGTCATCCCGGTGGCGCGGGCCTCGGCGACGAACAGGTGCAGGGTGCGTTCGGCGGTATCGGCAAGATGGGCGGCCGCCGCGAGCGACTGCTGGACCTGGGCGCCCGGTGCGTCGGCCAGCGGCCCCAGGCACAGGGCCGAGGCCACGCTGATCTCATCGCGCAGTCGGGAACGTTCGTCCATGGTGGCATTGTCTCGCGCCCCGGGTCCCGTGGCTGCGCGACGTCGAGCCTAGAGCGCATCGGGGGTCTGCGGGCCGTGCGGCTGCGGCCCGAAGGTGCCCCGAGCCCCTCGCGGCATGATCAGGTAGGCGGCGAACACCGTCAGGGCGATCCCGATCACCCCCAGCGGGGTGTCGATGAACCAGTTCATCTGCTCGAGCGTTCCCTGGGTCGCCACGATGGACACCGCCAGCCCCACGGTGCTGTTGAGCGTGGAGTGTGCGAAGGCCGCGGGCAGGGGGTTGCCGCCCGCGCGCTCGGTGATCGCCCCGAAAAGGAAGTGCAGTGCCACACACGCGATGATGAACATGCCGATCGCCAGAGGGCGGGGCGCTCCGGGGTAGTTGTGTCCGATCAGCGTGATCGGCAGGTGCCACAGCGACCAGATGAGAGCACCCACCACGATCGCCCCGGTGAAGCCGAGGGGCTTCAGCTGCCGCCACAGCCAGCCGCGCCAGCCGATCTCCTCTCCCAGGGCGGGGATCACGGAGACGAGCAGGTTCACGGCGGTGAGAGCCAGCACGACGGTCACGGCGACCGGCACGGGCATCTCGGCGCCGGCGTCGGCCATCGCGATGGTCGTCGCATGTGCCCAGGTGCTGCCGGTGAGATCACCCGGCACGCCGCGCAGCACCATGATCACGGCGGAGGCGGCGTTGATCGCCAGCATCACCAGCACGGCCAGCGGGATCCAGAGCGCCAGGCGCTTCCAGCGACCGCGGAAGCGCAGCCCCACCTCATCCCGCCAGGAGCCCCTGGTCACCAGATTCACCACGATCACGGTGGCGATCGCAGGGGCGAGCATGCCTGCGGACAGCACCCATGAGTACAGGGGGTGGGCGATACCACCGGGCAGGAACCAGAACGGGGCAGCGCTCAGGGCGAGCAGCGCGTAGGCGATCGCGGCGAAGATCAGCACCGGTTTCCAGGGGACCGAATGAGGCGGGGGCAGCATCTCGGCGGGTCGGTGTGCGGGATTGGGGCTCATGGCAGGAGTGTGATGCGACAGCCACCAGGAAGTCAACTGATGGTTGACATGCGCGGGCCTGCGGCCAGGATCGACCGCTCCTTGTGTAGTGGATGGTCCTCGCACGGTGGGATGCGCGGCTGCCGGAGAGTCCGCTGATGCTGGTGTACGTCGCCCTGCCCTGCATCCTCCTCGCCGTGGTGACCCTTACAGCTGGGATGCGCGCGTGGCAGTCGCGTCCAGCTGCCGCGATCGTGAGCAGCAGTGGTCCCCACGGCGCGCCGGAGTCGGTCGGCGAGGCTCCTCCCTCTCACCCTACGGAACCGTAGGTTACGATCGAGCGGTGAGCGCGTTCTCGACCACCATCCCGCCTGTCGCCGACCAGGAGCCGATGACCCAGCTCCTGGCTCCCGACGGCACCCGCACCCCCCACGAGGAGTTGGACGCCGTCCTGGCGGGGCACAGCACCGCATCCCCCGCAGGTGCCGCTAAGGGCGATGCGTCAGCGACCGCCGACCCCGGACCGGACCTGGCCTCCCCGGAGCGCCTGCGCGGCTACTACCGCGACATGGTGATGATCCGCGCGGCAGACCTCGAGGCCACCTCGCTGCAGCGGCAGGGCCAACTGGGCCTGTGGGCCAGTGCGCTCGGGCAGGAGGCCGCGCAGATCGGCGCCGGGCACGCGGCCCGCACCCAGGACTACCTCGTCCCCACCTACCGCGAGCATGGGGTCGCCTGGGCGCGCGGCATCGAGCCGATGCGCCTGCTGGAGATGTACCGCGGGATCTCCCACTGCGGCTGGGACCCGTACGAGCTGCGCACCCACCCGTACATGATCGTGCTGGGCTCCCAGGCCCCCCATGCCGTGGGCTACGCCATGGGCCTGCAGCGCGACGGCCTGGTGGGAACCGGTGACCTCGACAGCGACACCGCGGTGCTGGCCCTGTTCGGCGACGGCGCCTCCAGCGAGGGCGAGGTCTCCGAGTCCTTCACCTTCGCCGCCTCCTTCCAGGCGCCGGTGGTGTTCTACACCCAGAACAACCAGTGGGCGATCTCCGTGCCCACCTCCGTGCAGACCCGGGTGCCACTGGCCCAGCGCTCCCGCGGCTGGGGCATCCCCTCGATCCGGGTGGACGGCAACGACGTGCTGGCCGTGCTCGCCGCCGTGCGCTCGGCCATGGACGCGGCCCGCGCCGGGGAAGGGCCCCGCTTCATCGAGGCCATCACCTACCGCATGGCCGCCCACACCACCAGCGACGACGCCTCCCGCTACCGCAGCAGCGAGGAGGAGCAGCAGTGGGCCGACAAGGACCCGATCCTGCGCCTGCGCCGCCACCTCGCCCAGGTCGACGAGATCGACGAGACCTACGTGAAGGCCTGCGAGGAGGAGGCCCACGACCTCGCCATGCGCCTGCACCACTTCATCCACGACATGCCCGATCCGGACCCGGTGGCCATGTTCGACCACGTCTACGCGGAGCCCCATCCCGTGGTGGAGCGCGACCGCGAGCAGTACCTGCAGTACGTCGCCCAGTTCGAGGACGACGCAGACAGCACCGAAGGATCCGGCGCGACGGGCGGGGGGAGCGGCCGATGAGCACCACCAGCAGCACTCTTCCCATCGCCAAGGCGATCACCGCGGGACTGCGCGACGCCATGCGTGCCGATGACCGCGTGCTGATCATGGGGGAGGACGTGGGCGTGCTCGGCGGCGTCTTCCGCGTCACCGACGGTCTGCACGCCGAGTTCGGCTCCCAGCGGGTGGTCGACACCCCGCTGGCCGAGGCCGGGATCGTGGGCACCGCCGTGGGCCTGGCCTACCGGGGGTATCGGCCCGTGGTGGAGATCCAGTTCGACGGCTTCGTGTTCCCGGCCTTCAACCAGATCACCACCCAGGTCGCCAAGATGCACTACCGCACCCAGGGCCGGGTGAGCCTGCCGATCGTGATCCGCATCCCCCACGGCGGCGGCATCGGCGCGGTGGAGCACCACTCCGAGAGCCCCGAGGCACTGTTCGCCCACACCGCCGGACTGCGCATCCTGGCCCCCGCCACCAGCCAGGACGCCTACTGGATGACCCGCCAGGCCATCGAGAGCGACGACCCGGTGATCATGCTGGAGCCCAAGCGCCGCTACTGGGCCAAGGGCGACGTGGATCCCGACCACCGGCCCGAGCTGTCCCCCTGGGAGGCAGCCGTGGCCCGCCCCGGCACCGACGCCACCCTGCTGGCCTGGGGCCCCAGCCTCCCGCTGGCCCTGGAGAGCGCCGAGGCCGCGGCGGCCGAGGGCGTCGACCTCGAGGTGATCGACGCCCGCTCGCTGGCACCCCTGGACCTGCCCACGGTCTACGAGTCGGTCAAGCGCACCGGCCGCCTGGTGATCGTGCACGAGGCCCCCGTGCTCGGAGGTCTGGGCGGTGAGATCGCCGCCCGCGTGGCCGAGGAGTGCTTCTACCACCTGGAGGCGCCCGTGCTGCGAGTGGGCGGCTACCACACCCCTTACCCGCCGGCCCGCATGGAGCACGCCTACCTGCCCGATCTGGACCGGGTGCTGGACGCCGTGGATCGCGTCCTCGCACACTGACTGTTCCCACCCCCGTGGAAGGATCACCCCATGGCTGACCCCACCGACCCCCAGGCATCCGGCTCCGCGCCCGACAGCCGGATCGTCCGCATCAATCTCACCGACCCCGGTGAGGGCCTCACCGAGGCCGAGATCGTCGACATCAAGGTCTCCGTGGGCGACACGATCGCCATCAACGACGCCGTGATCGAGGTGGAGACCGCCAAGAGCGCCGTCGAACTGCCCAGCCACGTCGCCGGCACCGTCACCAAGGTGCTGGTGTCCATCGGCCAGGAGGTGCCCGTCGGCGCCCCGCTGTTGGAGATCGACACCAGCGGCGGCCCCGCCCCCGAGAAGAGCCCTGCCGCCGGAGACGCGGTGGAGGCCACCCCGCAGGAGACCGCCCAGGCCGCGGAGCAGGAGCAGGACCAGCCCAAGAACCTGGTGGGCTACGGCGCACCGTCGGCCCCCCAGCGCCGCCGGCGTCGCCGCACCGCCCAGGAGGAGGACACCCAGGTCCCCATCGACCGGATCCTCGCCAAGCCGCCCGTGCGCAAGCTCGCCCGCGACCTCGGCATCGCGCTCGCCGACGTGCTGGCCACCGGGCCCGATGGCACGGTCACCCGTGAGGACGTGCTGGCCGCCCAGCAGCGCGCCATGAGCGGCGACACCGTCACCGTGTACGACGGCCAGTACTTCCCCGAGGAGTCCCCGCAGGCCCCCGAAGGCCTGGACGGCGCCATGAAGTCAAGCCGCCACCAGCCCTTCGCCGGCGTCACCAGCGACGAGCGCACCACCCGGGTCCCGATCCGCTCGGTGCGCAAGCGCACCGCTGAGGCGATGGTGGCCTCCGCCTTCACCGCCCCGCACGTGACCGTGTTCAACGAGGTCGACATGACCACCGCCACGCGCATCGTGCAGCAGCTGCGCGGTTCGCGCGAGTGGTCCGGGGTGAAGGTGAGCCCCCTGGTGGTGGTGGCCAAGGCGCTCCTGGTGGCGATCCGCCGCAACCCGGAGGTCAACGCGTCCTGGGACGAGGACGCCGGCGAGATCGTCTACAAGCACTTCGTGAACCTCGGCATCGCCGCGGCCACGCCGCGGGGGCTGATCGTCCCGAACATCAAGGACGCCCACCTGATGACCCTGCGGGAGCTGGCCGAGGAGATCGACGAGCTCGCCAAGACCGCACGGGCCGGTCGCACTCCGCTGTCGGCAACCCGCGGGGGCACCATCACCATCACCAACTTCGGCGTGTTCAACATCGACTCGGGCACCCCGATCCTCAACCCCGGCGAGTCGGTGATCCTGGGGATCGGCGCCATCAAGGAGAAGCCATGGGTGGTGGACGGCCAGGTGGTGCCCCGGCAAATCGCACAGCTCGCCCTGAGCTTCGACCACCGCCTGATCGACGGGGCGCTCGGCGCAGAACTGCTGCGGGACATCTCCGCGGTGCTCGAGGACCCGGCGCTCGGGCTCGTGTGGGGGTGAGCGCGGGCGCGTGAGCCCGTCGGCCCGTGCACCGGCCCGCTGACTGCCGCGCTGCACCGGCTCCCGGACCGCCGCGCCGCACCGGCCTGCGCGTGGGGCTGGCCACCCCGTCGGCCCCACCGCCGGGGCGGCGGCGATGGACGGCGCGCAGACCTCGGTACGCTGGGCCGGTGACCTCCAGCCCCACCTCTCCGTCGACGCCGCCGCGCCGCCTGGACTCGCGGATGCGCACGGTCGAGATGGCCGCGCTGCGGGCGGAGGATCTCGAGGATCTGCATGTCGGCGCACCGCCTGGCGTCATGCGACCGCTGCCCGTGCACACGGCGGCGCTGCTGGTCGCGGCAGGCGGGGCCGTCGGCGCGATTCTGCGTTTCACGATCGCGGTGCTCGTGCCGACCGTGCTGACCCCCACCCTCATCGAAACCCCCTGGCCCACCCTGTGGGTCAACGTCATGGGCTGCCTCGCCTTCGGCGCGATCGCCGGGCACGCCGAGATCCGCGTCGCGCGGCCCTGGGTGATGCCGCTGCTGGGCACGGGGCTGTGCGGCGGCTTCACCTCGATGTCCACCGTGGTGCTGGAGGGGTCGGCGATGTTCGGCGCGGACTTCCCGCTGCAGGCCATGCTGTACGGCTCGCTCACGCTCGTGCTGTGCCTGGGGGCCTCGATCGCCGGTCTGCTGGCCGGTCGCGCCGCCGCCCGCGGCAGGCTGCTCGCGAAGATCGCGGCAGGACGCCGACCCATGCCGTGGGGCGCGGGACGGAAGGTGCGTGAGGATGCTGACGGGTCGGCCGACGGGGGTGCGCCGGGTGCGAGCGCGCACGGGACGGGCGCCCATTGGCTCGATGCGAGCACTCGGGGCGATGCGAGCACCCGGGGCACGCGCGGCGCGGATGGCGACGCCGCCGAGCCGGGAACCGCATACGACTCCGCGCCCGGAAGGCCTGAGGCATGAGCGCGGGCACCTACCTGCTGGCCGCGCTCCTGGTCGGGGTCGGTGGGGCGCTCGGCAGCGCGGCCCGCTGGGGGCTGCGCGCATTCGGCACCCACCTCGCTGAGCGCCGTGAGCTGCACGACCCGGCGGCTCTGCGGCCCTGGCTGACGCTCGGTGCGAACCTCGCCGCCTGCTTCCTGCTCGGCATGATCGTCGCGCGCCTGGGCTCGACCACCGGCGGGGCGGCGCTCGCCTACACCATGCTGTCCGTCGGGTTCTGCGGCGGCCTGTCTACCCTGTCCACCGCCGCCATGGACGTCGTCGACCTGTTTCGCCGCGGCACCTATGCGCTCGCCGTCGCCTACGTGATGCTGACTGCGGGGACCGGCATGGGCGCGCTGTGGCTGGGGCTGGTGATCGCGGCGTGAGCACGGGAAAGAAGCGGGGGCCGGGCCGGGGAGCGCTGCTCATCGCGGGCGGCGTCGTCGTGCTGCTTGCCCTCATCGCCGTGATCGCCGCCGATGCCGCGGCTGCCGGAAACCTTGTGCTGCTGGATGCCGGGGCCCTCACCCGGCACGGCGCGCCCGTCGCCGCGACCCTCGCCAACCTGGCCGCGGCCCTCACCCTGGGTGGCGCCGTCGTGGCCGGCTGGATGCTGCCGCGGGACGCCGACCGCACCTGCGTCATGACCGCCGTGGCGATCGCCGCGGGCGTGACCACCCTGGCCCGTGGCGCCGCGCTCGCCTTCTCGTATTCGCTGGCCACCGGGCAGCGCATCGGCTCGCCGCGCTTCGGCTCCGATATCGCCGTGTTCGCCGCGACGGACCTCGGTGTCTGGCTGATCGCTGGGCTGCTCATCGCTGCGGCGACCACCACCGTCGCGGTGCTCGGCAGCTCCGTCGGCGTGGCGCGCACGGTCGCGGTGCTGATCGGCCTGGTCGCCCTCGCCAGTGCCATGACCGGCCACGCTGCCGGCGACGAGACCCACGAAGTCGGCACCTCCACGATGCTCATCCACCTGCTGGCCGTCGGGATCTGGGCAGGCGGCCTCGCAGTGCTGCAGCTGCTGCCCGGGGAGGGCCGACGAGAGGCTGCGGGGCGCGCGGATGTGTCGGGCCGACGGGGGGCCGTGGGGGGCGCGGATGCGTCGGGCCGACGGGGGGCCGTGGGAACCTCGGGTACTGCGATCGAGGAAGCCCGCGAGGCCGAGCAGGTGGTGCGCCGCTTCTCCCACCTCGCGCTGATCTGCTGGATCGCGCTCGCGGGCAGCGGCGTGTGGGCCCTCGCAGTGCGCATGAACGGCTGGGGAGATCTCCTGACCAGCGTGTACGTGCAGATCGCGCTCGCCAAGGCGGTGCTGCTGATCCTGCTCGGAGTGCTCGGGGCGCTGCAGCGGCGCCAGCTGGCCACCGGGTTCACCGGCGCCGACGGGGCCGATGCCCGCTCCACCTATCGACGTCTCGCGGTGCTCGAGCTGGGGCTGATGGGTCTTGCCATCGCGCTCGGCGCCGCCATGAGCTCCTCCCCGCCGCCGGCCGAGGCTGGGATCCCGCCCGGCGGACCGGCGGGCCTGCTCACCGGCTACCCGCTGCCGGCCGCCCCCGAGCTGACGACGGTGCTGACCGCCTGGCGGCCGGCCCCGGTGGCGCTCGCGCTCGGGGCCGTGCTGCTGCTGACCTGGTGGCGGCCCTCCGCCCCGGTGCGCGACCGCTCCGCCTCGATCCGCCTGCTGCTCGGCGTGGCGGTGCTGGTGCTCGTCACGAGCGGCCCGCTGAACGTGTACGGGAAGGTGCTGGTCTCGGCGCATGTGCTGCAGCACCTGCTGCTGATGGTGCCCGCGGGGGTGCTGATCGGTAGCGTCTGGCCGGTGCCGGGCAGGCTGCGGGAGCTGGGCGGGCGCTGGTGGGTCGGGGCGCTGCTCGCAGCGGCCGGGCCGATCCTGCTGGTCACCGCCTATGCGGTGCCGCTGACGCTGCGCCTCGCGCTCGATGCGCACGTATGGCATCTCGCCCTGCAGGCCCTCGCGCTCGGGGCCGGGGTGCTGACCGCCCTCGCGGTCCGGGCGGTAGGGGCGGCGGGTGCCCCGCGCCACGTGCTGCTCGTGCCGGCCGCGCCGCTGCTGGTCGGGGCAGCGGCCGGGCTGTGGCTGCTGCTCGGGGATGTGCTGCTCGCCGCCAGCTGGTTCGGCGCCACCGGCCGTACCTGGTGGATGGATGCGCTGGCCGACCAGCGCCGCGCTGGCGTGGCCGTGCTCGCCGTGGTGGTGCTGAGTGCTGGGTTGGCTGGGCTTGTCGTGGCACGGCTCCGGCGTGCCGCCGCAGCGTCACCAGCCCCGTCCCGCCCCCGCTGAACGCGCTGCCTCCGTGCTGGACCGGGTCACGACGACTCTCACCGCCGCGGTGCCCACGATGACGTGGAGCGAGGACTCTCCACCGGGAACGGTCAGCTCGACGGAGAAACACTCCTGCACGTACAGGAGCGCTGGCCTGGTGAGCGCCGCGGCTCCGGAAGACTTTCTCGAGCTGCGGGAGCCTTTTGCTGAGGTCCTGTCCGATGAGGGAGTCGCACTGGAGGACATCCAGAGCTCCACGGAGGGGGGATCTGCACGGCTGTGGACGCGCCTACCACAGGACGACATCCTCGTTCAGCTCACGGAGCAACCCCAAGAAGGGGCGATGCTCATCATTCACGGTCCGGATCTCCCCTGGGAGATCTGCGCGCCGTGAAGGCGCAGCCCCATGGTGAGGATTGACGCGGTTGTCCCCGGTGCTACACCACTATCAGGGACGTAACCTGAGAGGCGCCGCGCTGGGGTTCCGGAATCTGGGCCGCTACCTCCTCCGGGGCACTGCTGGATACCTGCGGGTTCAGACCGCTTCTACACTCTCTTTTGCGATGAGCCGCTGAAGCGCAGTATGGCTCACCTGGAGCAGCCGGTGAAAAGACCTGAAGGACAGGTCCACTCACCCTGTGCAGCTCGGATCAAATCCTGCGGTGGCGGGCTTTAGGGTCGATCGGCCCTTCGGTGTCCGGGGTGCGCTCGGGGATCCAGGGCTCCTCTTCATCCTCGTCATTGTCGTCGCCCCCGTACCCGCTGTCTTCGTCCTCGTCCTCGCTGCCGTTGACGAGGCGGGACTCGAGGGACTTGGCGAACAGCTCGACCGGATCGGATTCGATCTCGATGCTGCCCTCGATGTCCTGCCACTCGCCGCCGTCCACCGAGAACTGGCCGGTGAACGTGGTGGTGAGGATGATGTCGTACCAGCCTTCGAACCGGTATTCCGAGGAGATCCGCTCGGAGGGGAAGGGCTTGCCGGGATTCTTGGTGGTGATGGTGTTGCCGTCCCCGAGGTCCCAGTGGAACTCTGACGGGATGGCACGGATCCGGACTGGGGTGCCGAGGACTTCGGTCTCGAGCTCTTGGGTGTCGGCCTCGGTGTAGAGGACGTTGACCATGTTCACCGGCAGCCAGCCACGTTCCGGGCCCGCGTGAGCGATCGGGGTGTCGATGGGCATGCGCTTGAGGTCCTCGATGGTCACGGTGATGACCAGCGGCGGCAGCGAGGCGGGGTCAATGCTGCCGGCCTCGCCGACAGGCACACAGCGATACCCCTGTGGAGTCTTCCTGTCCTCGACGGGGTCATAGAGTGAGATCTGCTGCATGACCATGTCCTCGCCGCGATCCCACTCGCGCTGAGCACGCGGATCCAGAAAGAACTCGCCCGCGGCATCATCGCGACGGTAGTTCAGGCCCGAAGTGCACGATTCGCGGACGGTATGGCACGTCGAGCCGTTGCTGTCTGGAGTGCACGACGTTGCGTGGCTGGTTGGCAGAGTCTCAACGACCGGGTAGGGAGCGAGGCTCGAGCCTCCTTTGGACCCGGGGTTGGGGCTTGTGAAAAAATCTAACGCACTGCTTCCCGAGTTTTGTTCCCACTCCTCAGTGTTTTCTTGGGAGCCCCCGAAGTTGATGGCCCTAGAGCCCCTGTCAATTTCTGTGTGGTGTCGAGGAGGGTCTGCGAGAGCATTCAAGGGAGGATTTATAAGGAGTGCGGCTAGGGGTAATATTGCGAGCGTTGAGGTTAGGCATATAAGTCGTTTGTTAGTCAAGGACATCGGTTCCCCATTTTGCGCGAACGGCATCGATTCGCCACCCCTCTTCTGTCCAAACTAGACCGCCCGCGGTGGCGTACTCCAGTTCGCCAACGTCCACGATCTCTGAAGGATCTTCAATGGACCTCATGTGCGGGGTTGTCGTGAAGTTGTAGTTCACCTGGATGTCGTAGGTGTTCGATTCTATAGCCTCGGACACGACTTCCTGTAGGGAAAACTTAGTCCAAAGATTGTCGTGCTCCCGGATGTCCTTGTAAGTTTTCATGAAGTCGTCGCATCCATCACAGTCCTCAGTTTCCATCTCCTGCGTCAGGGAGTCGTCGCCCACCTGGTGTGCCCACATGGCAGTGGCGATGTAGTACTTAAAGGCCTGCATCGCACCGTGGTCGGTGTGCTCGTCCATGCCGGGGAAGTCGGCGCGGTCCGGGGCGGGGATATCGGGCGCAGCCTGAATCTCGCCGTCCCCGCCATCGCTGGCCCCCGCTTCACCCCCGCCATCGCTCGTGTCGGTGTCGTCGCCCCCGCCGTCGCTGGCCTGGGGCTTGAAGCCGAGGTCCGGGGGTGGGGTCGTGACGGGGCCCTTGCCGTCGTCGCAGGCGGCGAGGCCGAGGATGAGTACGGCGGAAGCCGCAGCGGTGATCAGGCGTCGCGTCATGAGGTGAGCTCCCTGTCCGTGTTGTGGAACACAGTCACGGTAGCGGCCTGAGTTCACCTCGTCAGGCCAGTCGCCAAGATTGTGGATAACTCTCCCAGGGACGGGGCTCGCAGCCGCGCTGCGCCCAGCCCCGCCGAGCCTCAGCTCCGACCCACCCCAGCTTCAGCCGCGCCGGTGCGCCTCCGCGAACAGCTCGCGCACGGAGCGCAGGCGCGCCAGCAGGGTCTCGCGGTCCGCAGCCGGCACCAGGCCCTCGCCGAGCCCACGCGACGCCGGGCTCGCCGCGGCGCTGCGCTCGGTGACGCGATGCGTGCCCACGGCCCCGCCGAGCGTGCCCATCAGGCCCTTCCCGCTCGCGGTCGCCGCAGCCGGCACCGCGGACTCGGAGCCCGCACGCACCCGTCGGAACGCCTCGAGCGCCTGCTGCGAATGCCCCTGCATCGTCGCGGCCAGCATGTACGCGGCCACGTCGGCCTGCTCCACGAGCACCGGCAGCACCCCGCCGGAGACTCGCTGCTGCCCCAGGATCACCAGGTCATCGCGGCCGCGGGCGAAGGCGCCGAGGAACAGGTCGTAGGCGCCGTCGGCGGTGCGCGGCACCACGTCCTTGGGCAGATGATCAGCCCCGGACTCGTACCCGGTGGCCAGCACGATCAGGTCCGGCGCGTACTGCTGCTCGCCCCGCTGCTGTGCACCCCGGCCCCCGGCCACGCCCGCGAGGATCACGGTCCCGTCGGCCCCCACCGCGGTGACGTCCCCGGCCGGGGTGATGCGACCCTCGCGCACCCGGTCCAGCACGTCATCGGAGACGATCACGGTGTCCTCGAGCAGCGGTGCGACCGGCCGCGGCAGACCCACCGCCTCCGGGGTGCCGACGGTGCGGCGGATCACGGTCTCGGCGATCTTCGCGTTCAGCCCGCCTAGGCGCGCGGGCTCGCGGGCAGCCAGCACATCCCCGGAGCGGCCGGCGATGCGGCGCGGCACGATCCAGTGCCCGGTGCGCATCGACCAGCGCACCTCGAGGGCGCGCCGCGCGGCGTCCACGGCGATGTCGGCGGCGGACTGGCCGGAGCCCACCACGAGCACGCGCTGGCCCTCCAGCCCGTCGGCCCCACTCCAGTCCTTCGCGTGGATGACCCGCACGGACGTCGGAACGTCTACGGCCCAGGCGGGGTAGTGGGGGCGCTCGGTGATGCCGTGGGCGGAGATGATCGCGCGGTAGATGCCGATCTCGCCGGTGGTCAGCTCCACCTCCCACACGCCGTCGTCGAAGGGGCGGGCGTGGCGCACCCCGGTGCGGGGCCGGAAATGGTCGGTCAGGTCATGGCGAGCGGCGTAGGCGCGCAGGTACTTCGCCATATGCGTGGGGGTGAGGAACTCCGGGAAGCTCACCGGCTGCAGCAGATCCTCATACTGCGTGAACTCGCGCGAGGACACCATCTCCAGGGTGGGCCACACGGGGGAGTCGGTGCGCTGGGGGTCCCACATGCCGCCGACGTGCGCGGCGCGATCCACCAGGTCGAACGGCACCTCGAGCGCCTGCAGCGCGGCAGCGGCCGCAAGTCCCGCGGGGCCAGCGCCGATGATCAGCACCTTGTCGCGGGTGGGGATCGAGTCGTGGTGCTCGGGCATCAGGGAGGTCCTTCTTCCGGGTCGGCCGCGGGCGGACGGACGCCATCCTAGTCCGAGCGCGTGAGGCCGCGGCACGGCGCTGCTGCGCACGTCACCGCCGCGCGCCGCCCCACTCCCTCACGCGAGACGGCTACGTTTTCGTGGGAATCGGGGCCTCATAAGCACCAGAACGTAGCGGGATTCGGAAATCTTGAGCCGCGCTCGCCGAACAGGGGCGGGGCGCGATGGGGGCAGGGCGGCGTGCTCTCGCACCTCAGCTGACTGCGGAGATCACCACGGAGACGCCCAGCGAGATCAGCACCGTGGAGATGACATGCGCGAGGATCACGTGATTGCGCACGATCCGACGGGCGGGCGTCGTGAGCGGCACGAACTCGACGGTCCCGCTGGAGGCCTGCACTACTACCGCCGCGTACAGGTAGTCGGAGAAAGTGCGCTCGGGCCCCGGCGTGCCCGGCAGCGAGAAAGCATCACCGTGCGCGTCCTCCGCCATGTATTCCATCGCGTAGGTGACCACGGTGGAGATCCACACGGTGATGATCGCCCCGGCGGTCAGCAGCAGCAGATACGTCACCGACACCCCTCCGGGCCGGATGATCAGCAGCAGCGACGCCGCGACCGCGTTGACCACCAGCGAGACCACGTTGCCGACCGGCCCGGAGCTGCCTCCGACCCAGCGGTACCAGCGCACCGAGAGCCGGGCTCGCGGCAGACGCGCAAGCGCCACCTGCCGGGCGCGCGGCAGCCCCCGCATCACCAGCAGCACCAGCAGCGCCGTGACCATGAAGTAGATGGAGCCGACGAGAACCAGCAGCAGCGTCAGCAGAATGATGCGCTCGCGCGGGTCCTCTGTGGTCATGTAGTTCAGGTCCGGCACCGCGAGCTGCAGCACCGCCCCGATCAGCCCGGCGATGACCAGCGCGATCAGGCTGCGCACGTTCTCCGAGAGGAGGCGGTGGTGCCAGGTGCGGCGCCGGCGCTCGAGACGCGGGGTCTCGGGCTGCTCCGCCGCCTCCGGCTGCTCGGCCGGCCGCCGCTGCTCGGCGTTCATGCGCTCTGCCCCGCGGCGAGGTCGCGGGCCAGCAGCAGCGCTCCGGGCAGGCCGTCGCGGGCAGTGCCCACCCGTCGGCCCTGACCGGCGATGAGCGCGAGCGCCCGCTCACGCAGCGGCCCATCGGACGTCAGCACCGACCCGGCGAGCACCACCGGCAGGGTGCCGTCCAGGTCGAGCGCGGCGAGGGTGTCCTCCACGGTGCGGGCGGCGGCGTCGAGGATCCCGGCAGCGACCGGGTCGTCGGGCACGCGCGCGGGCAGCGGGGCGAAACGTCCCAGGGCCGACGGGGAGCCTGCCGGGACAGCGTCGTCGAGCGCGCGGATCAGGTCCTGGCGGAGGTCGCCCGTGGGGGAGGGCGGCTGCGTGCCGTCGCGCAGGTCAAGGCCCAGGTCAGCGCCCACCTGCTCGGTGAGGGAGGTGCGGGGGCCGCGGTCGTCGAGGTCTGCGGCGACGACCTCGAGGGTGCGTCGGCCCAGCCACACCGCGGAGCCGATGTCGCCGAGCAGCCAGCCCATGCCATCGCGGCGCCGCACCGGGCGGCGATCCTCGACGCGGACGGCGACGGCGCCCGTGCCCGCGAGGACCAGCAGGCCCGTATCGCCTACGCCGCCCGAGAGGAACGCGGTCAGCAGGTCGTCGGTGACCAGCAGGTTTGTGGTGGCGATGCCGAGGGGGAGGAGTCGCTCGGCGATCGCGTCGCGGATCTCGCGGACACGGGCGGGGCCGGCGCCGGAGAGACCGAGCGCGACCGCGCGGACCGTGGCGGGGTCGGCGGCGGCGCGTTCCAGCAGCTCGCCGATGGTGCGGGCGAGGCCGTCGAGTGCGGCGAGCCCGGAGGAGCGCAGGTTCGCCCCGGGCCCCGTGTGCTCGGCGAGGATGGTGCCATCAGGGCGGGCGAGGAGCACCCGAGAGCTGGTGCCGCCGATGTCTCCGGCGATGACGGTGCTGGTGGTGGGGCTCAGGGCTGCGGCTCCTGCGCCCGCCGCCCGTGTTCCGACGTCGTCCTGCGTCATGTCCTCCCCCTCGTCGACTGCGGCCATCGTAGTCAGCGCCCCGCGCCGCGCGCCCCGTCGGCCCTCCACCTCGAATCCCGCTACGTTTCCGCACCCAGAATCCCGCTACGTTTCCGTGCTTAACCCGCGCTCATTCCCACCGAAACGTAGCGGTCTCGGCGATGGCGACAATGCAGCGGTCTCGGCGAAGGGTGCGCGGGGAGGCCCTAAGGGGCGGGGCGCTACTGTGCACGCATGGATCTGGACACCTTGCTCGTGGACCTCGCCTCTCCCACCGAGGAGCGCAACCCGGCCAGCGCCGAGCTCGACAGCCTCGATGCGCGCGGCATGGTGGACGTGATCCTCGGGGAGGACGCAATGGTCGCCGCCGCCGTGCAGGCGCGCGCCGCCGAGATCGCCGCGCTCGTGGAGGTGTGCGTCGAGGCGATCGCCGCCGGGCACACCGTGCACTACGTCGGCGCGGGCACGTCGGGCCGACTCGGCGTGCTGGACGCCGTCGAACTCGCTCCCACCTACAATGCCGACCCGTCCATGGTCACCGCCCATATCGCCGGTGGCGCCGGGGCATTCCTTGAGGCCGTCGAGGGCGCGGAAGACTCCGTGGAGGCGGGCCGGGAGCTGGTGCGCAAGGAATGCTCGGCCGGGGATGTGGTCGTCGGGCTCGCCGCGAGCGGCCGCACCCCTTTCGTGCAGGGCGCGCTCGAGGCGGCTCGTGAGGCGGAGATGCCCACGGCGCTGATCTCCGCGAACCCGCAAGCGCCGCTTGCCGAGCTCGCCGACCACCCGATCCTGCTGGCAGTGGGCCCGGAAGTCGTCACCGGCTCCACCCGCATGAAGGCCGGCACCGCCCAGAAGCTCACGCTGAACGCCCTGTCCACGGCGATGATGGTGCGGCTCGGCACCACGTTCGGGAACCTCATGATCGACGTGCGGCCCACGAACGCGAAGCTCGTGGCGCGCACTGTGCGGATGCTCGTGCAGGCCACCGGCGTGGACGCGGCCCGGGCGGCGGAGGTGCTGCAGGAGGCCGACGGGTCCGTGCGGGTTGCGCTCGTGGCGCTGCTCGCGGGGGCCGACGTGGGCGCTGCACGCGCCGCGCTCGAGGGCGCGCCCCGGGATCCGGACCGCGTGGGCGACCCCGCCGGGATCCGCACCGCCGTCGCGGCGCTGCAGCCGGCTCTTATACACATCTGACGCCGCCGGCGATACCCCTTGGGTCGATTTTGGTGGTGGCCGGGGCTGTATAAACAAAAAGATGTTATTACGCGCGCGACGACTGTGTTCTACGCTCTTGATTAGTGGCGGCATCTGGCTGG
>NZ_JALLAL010000051.1:0-21273 GCF_023062615.1 Brachybacterium sp. Marseille-Q7125
CCGCGGCGGAGGGGCGCCCGCTGCGGCCGGCCCCGCGGGCGGCCCCGCCAGACCCCGGGCGGGGCCCCCCGGGGGCCCGGCACCGCCCGGCGGCCCCGGCCCCACGCGCCCGGCCCCGACCCTCAGCTCAGCCCTGCACGTCCTTGCGCGCCGCGACAAACGCCTGCACCGCGGCCTCGACGTCCTCCTCGGTGTGCGCGGCGGAGAGTTGCACGCGGATGCGCGCCTTGCCCTTGGGTACCACCGGGTAGGAGAACGCGGTGACGTACACCCCGTGTTCGAGCATCGCATCGGCCACGCGGGCGGCGAGCGCTGCGTCCCCGAACATCACCGGGATGATCGCGTGCTCGCCGGGTAGCAGGTCGAACCCCTCCTCGGTCATGCGGCGGCGGAACTGCTCGGTGTTGCGCTGCAGCTGGGCGCGCAGCTCCGCGGAGCCGGCCACCATCTGCAGCGCCTCGAGGGTCGCAGCCACGATCGTGGGGGCCAGGGAGTTGGAGAACAGGTAGGGCCGCCCCTTCTGCCGCAGCAGGTCCACGATCTCGCGCCGCCCGGAGACGTAGCCGCCGGAGGCGCCGCCGAGGGCCTTGCCGAAGGTGCCGGTGTAGATGTCCACGCGGTCGCTGACACCGAAGTGCTCGGGGGTGCCGGCGCCGGTCTCGCCCATGAAGCCCACGGCGTGCGAGTCATCGACCATGACCAGCGCACCGTATTCCTCGGCGAGGTCGCAGATCCCCTCGAGCGGCGCGAGGTAACCGTCCATGGAGAACACGCCGTCGGTGACGATGACGGTGCGGCGCGCCCCCTTCCCGTCGTTCAGCTCCTTCGTGGCCTCGAGCTGGGCACGCAGGTCCGCGAGGTCGGCGTTCTTGTAGCGGAAGCGCGCGGCCTTGGACAGGCGGATCCCGTCGATCAGGGAGGCGTGGTTCAGCTCGTCGGAGATGATCGCGTCCTCCCGCCCGAATAGCGGGTCGAACACGGCGCCGTTGGCGTCGAAGCAGGAGGAGAACAGGATCGTCGCCTCGGTGCCGAGGAACTGCGAGACCGCGTCCTCGAGCTGCAGGTGCAGGTCCTGGGTGCCGCAGATGAACCGCACGGAGGCCATGCCGAAGCCGCGCTCATCCAGCGCGCGCTTCGCAGCCTCGATGAGCCGCGGATGGTCGGCGAGCCCCAGGTAGTTGTTGGCGCAGAAGTTCAGCACCTCGGCGCCGTCACGCCCGATGGGGCCGGCGGTGATGCGGTTTCCCTGCGGGGTGGCGATGACGCGCTCGTGCTTGTAGGTGCCGGCCTGCTCGATCTCGGCGAGCTCGGCGGTCAGCTGGTCCTTGAGGTCGGTGTACATGGGGTCCTTCCCTCGGGATGGGTGGTGGTGAATGGTCAGGGGGCCGACGGGGGCTGTGCCTACTGCACAATGCCCCGCCCACTCCGTGGGCCAGGTCAGGAGCTGATGTGCTCCCAGTCCAGGACCACCTTGCCGGCCTCGCCGGCGCGGGCGATCTCGTAGCCGCGCTCCCACTGCTCGGCGGGCAGCACGTCGGTGATCGTCGCCTCGATCGCGCGGCGCAGCGTCGGGGACGTCGAGAGCATCGCGCTCATGGCGTTCCAGGTCTCGAACATCTCGCGGCCGTAGATGCCCTGCAGGGTGATCATGCGGGTGACCACCATCGTCCAGTCGATCTCGAACTGCTGGGCGGGCAGACCCAGCAGGGCGATCCGGCCGCCGTGGTTCATGTTCTCGATCATCTCCTGGAGGGCGCGGGCGCTGCCGGAGATCTCCAGGCCCACGTCGAAGCCCTCGCGCATGCCCAGCTGCTTCTGGGCGTCACGCACCCGGGTGGAGGCGACGTCCAGGACCACATCGGCGCCGGAGGATTCGCGGGCCATCTGCAGGCGGTGAGGGTTGAGGTCGGTGAGGGTGATGTAGCGGGCGCCGGCGTGGCGGGAGACCGCCGCGGCCATGAGGCCGATCGGCCCGGCACCGGTGATCAGCACATCCTCGCCCACCAGCGGGAACTTGAGGGCCGTGTGCACGGCGTTGCCCAGGGGGTCGAAGACGGCGCCGAGCTCGGGGGTGATCAGCTCGGTGCCGCCGCCGTGCTCGTGGACCCACACGTTCTGGTGCGGCAGGACGACGTATTCAGCGAAGGCGCCGTCGCGCTGCACGCCGATGGAGCGGGTGCGGATGCACATCTGGCGGCGGCCGGCGCGGCAGTTGCGGCACGTCCCGCACACCACGTGGCCCTCCCCGGAGATGCGGTCGCCGACGCGTACATCGGGCACCTCGGACCCCACCTCGACGACCTCGCCGTAGAACTCATGGCCGGGGGTGAAGGGGACGGTGTCGCACATCTGCTGGGCGGAGGCGTCCCAGGCCAGGATGTGCAGGTCGGTGCCGCAGATCCCGGCGCGCAGCACCCGCACCTTGACGTCCCACGGCCCGGGCTGCGGCTCGGGAACCTCGGTGAATTCCAGCCCCGCGCCGGGCGCGGTCTTGCGCAGTGCGCGCATCGTGCTTCCTCTCTTCTGCCCTCGCGGGCTCTCCGGCGCCCGGGTGGGCGTTCGTTCATCTCCCAGCATGGCCCCTCCGCCGCCGCCCGGTGGCCGACGGAAGGCCCGTGTCCGCGCGGGCGGACTCCATGTGCCGCATGCGGGGCGGCGCGGTGGATGGTTCAGGCGCTCTCCTCGGCATGCTCGCGCTCGGGGTCGCGGGCCTGCGGTGCTTCCTGCGCGTCCACGCCGGGCAGCAGCGCATCGCGCGCCACCTCGTCGAGCTCGCGCAGGAATCGGGAGTTGGTGCGGGCCAGGGGCTGCAGCTGCGTGCCCCACAGGATGGATTCGAGCGGCACGCCGACGGCGTACAGCCCCGCCTGTTCGCGCCCGGTTGCATCCACCACCCGGTAGGGGGCGGGGCCCACCTCGAGCGCCCCGGTGGGCACGGGCTGGGCCCCATCGGCCCCGGGGATCTCCCAGGCCCGCCCGAGGCCGTCCTCGCGCAGCGCATGCAGCACCGGGTTGGCGCTGTGGGGGAAGTCCGCCGGTGGCGAGGATGACCGCATCGGCCACGATGTCGTGCACCGGGGCCGACGGGTCATGCCCGGGGTCGGTGGGCGGGACGGCGCCGGCCACACTGATGCGCCAGCGCTCCCCTCCGGGCGTGATGCGCTGCGCGATGCCGGGCACGTGCGTGACCTGCGCGCCGACGGGGGCGGCGGGCCCTCCGGCTCTGCGATCACGATGCCCCTGGCGATCCGCTCACTGGCCTTCGAGCAGCTGCAGTACGGGCAGGCCTCGGCGCTCGCGATCTACGCCTCGCTGCTGCTGGCCGTGATCGCCGCGTACTACCTGTGGCAGATGCGCAAGAGCCGCCAGAAGATGGGGTGAGCGCCGGGGCGGGGTGGCCGGGGTGGCTGGGCAGGGCTCGCCCGGCTGAGCTGGCCCGACACGCGCGCCTGAGCTGACCTCGCCTGAGCTGACCAAGCACGCAAATGTGGGATCCCGTGGCATGTTGGCGGCGCGCATGCCACGGGATCCCACATTTGCGCGGGCTCTGCTGGGACGGGAGCACGCGCGGCCGCGGGTGCGGGGCGTGGGCCCGTCGGCCCAGCCCCCGTCGGCCGCAGGGCGTGACCGGCGTCAAGCCCCCGTCGGCCCGCGGTCAGTTCCCGTTGAGGAAGTTCTGCAGGGCCTTGACGGTCGCGTAGTTGGCGCGGAAGTCGCCAGCGCCGTTCGGGGCAAGCCCCATGGTGGCGCGCAGCTTCCGGGTAGTCTCCGGGCCCAGTCGACCATCCTGGACCGCACCGATCTTCTTCTGCAGCGCCTTGATGTCGTTCGTCGACAGGCTCCCGTCCTGGTTCACGCCCAGCCAGCCCTGCAGGGCGCGGGTGGTGGCGGGACCGAACCGGCCATCCAGCTCGAGCGTGCCGCTCGTGGAGGGGGCCGATGGGACGGTGCGGGCCGGGGCGCCATCGTTGAGGAAGCTCTGCAGGGCCTTGACGGTGGCGTAGTTGAAGCGGAAGTCGCCAGCGCCGTTCGGGGCAAGCCCCATGGTGGCGCGCAGCTTCCGGGTAGTCTCCGGGCCCAGTCGACCATCCTGGACCGCACCGATCTTCTTCTGCAGCGCCTTGATGTCACCGGTGGAGAAACGCCCATCCTGGGTCACACCCAGCCAGCGCTCCAGAGCGCGAGTGGTGGCGGGACCGAACCGGCCATCCAGCGCGAGGGAACCGCTCGTCGAGGGAGCCGACGGGGCGGTGCGGGCCGGGGCGCCGTCATTCAGGAACTGCTGCAGGGCGCGAACCGTGGCCCGGTCGCCCCGGAAGTCACCAGCGCCGTTGGAGGAAAGCCCCATGGTGGCGCGCAGCTTGCGCGTGGTCTCCGGGCCCAGCCGACCATCCCGCGCCGCGCCGATCTTCCCCTGCAGGGTCTTGATGTCCGCGGTGGTCAGGCGACCGTCCTGGCGCACCCCGATCCAGCCCTCGAGCGCGCGGGTGGTCGCGGGGCCGAACTTGCCGTCCACCACGAGCGCGCCGGAGCTCGGGCGGTCGCTGCCGCGGGAGGCGGAGTCATCCTCGCGCGGGGTGGTGCTGCCCCCGGGCTGGGCGTTCGCATCGGCGCCGCCGTTGGCGCGGGTGAGGCCGGCGCGCACCGAGCACACGGGCCAGGCGCCGGGGCCCTGCCCCTGCAGGGTGCGCTTGGCGACGGCGATCTGCTCGGCCTTGGTGGCCTGATGGGCGTTGGGCGCGTACTCAGTGCCGCCGAAGGCCCGCCAAGTGGAAGGGGAGAACTGCAGGCCGCCGTAGTAGCCATTGCCGGTGTTGATGGACCAGTTCCCGCCGGATTCGCAGGCCGCGACGCGGTCCCACACGGAGTCATCGGCCAGGGCCGACGGGGTCGCTGCCAGGCCCAGGCCTGCGGCGACGACCGCGCCGCCGGTGGCCGCAGCGATCTTCGGGGCCACGCGGGCGCCGCGGAAGTAGACGGCCGAGCCCTCTGCGCGGTGGGTCGGGGCGTGACGGCGAGCAGACATCGGAACTCCTGGGGAAGACGGGGAAGGGAAGGCGGGGAAGAGGATGTCGGGATGGTCCAGGCGCCGTGGGATGCGGGCGCGCCTCATCACCGTGCCTGGTCCTCATCACCGTGCCTGGTCAGCGACAGAAGGGGCCAGCGGGAATACCGCATTCCACCCCGGGCTTTATCAAGATTTTGCCGAAATGGCCGCGAGGCGAAATGACATCGAGGGAATTACGGAGTACAAGCCTGCGGGCCTCAGCCCGGGGTGCGGGCGGGGCTGTGCCGACGGCGGGTCGGGTTGCAGGCGGCGTCGGGCTGCCGGGCTGGACCGCCCGGCGCCCCGGCCCAGGCCCGCAAATGTGAGCTCCCGTGGCATGCGCGGCGCGACCATGCCACCGGATCCCGCATTTGTGCGAGTAAGGGCGGGCCCGTGCCGCCCGCCCGTCGACCCCACGCCTCGCGCCCACCCCTCGGCCCCACGCCTCACGCCCGGGGCTCAGTAAACTGGGCCGATGCTCGCCGGCCGCCCCTCGGCTCACACCACCGCCCGCCCTCCGGCCCGCCTCTCGGCGCTGTCGCTCGTCTGGCGAACGCTGGTCACGTTCGCCTGCCTCGCGGTGCTGCTCGTCGGCGGGCTGACCCGCTCCAACGACCTGTTCCCCTTCGGCGTGCTGGACCAGTTCTCCCGCGGCATACCCCCGAACGGCCAGGTGGTCAACACCTGCCTGCAGGGCGTCACGGCGGAGGGCGCGGTGATCGACATCCGCTTCGGGCATCGCAGCGTCGGCATCGAACGGGCCGATGTGGAGAATCAGCTTCCCGCAATCCAGGAAGACCCTGCGCTGCTGGAACCGCTCGCGGCGGAGTACGACCGTCGGCACCCCGATGATGCGCCGCTGCAGGCGCTGATCCTGTGCCAGCGCATCACCCAGCTGCGAGACGGGGCCGCGCACGGCGAGGAAGAGCTGGTCGAGGTGACGCAATGGGAGCGCTGAGCACCGCCCTGCGCAGCGTCCTGGCCCCGGCGGTGCCGCTCGAGCGGGTGCGGATGCTGCGCGTGCTGCTGTACGGGTTCGTCATCGTGGACGTGCTGACCTTCTCGCGCGACGTCCTCTCCCACGCCACGAGCCCCGGGTTCTTCCAACCGCTGCTGCTGACGCGGCTGCTGCATCTGCCGCCGGTGACCCCGGCGCTCGCCTGGACGCTGCTGGCGGTGATCCTCATCGGCTGCGCCTTGGTGATCTGGGGGTGGCGGGAACGCCTGGTGGGCGCGGTCGTGGCGGTCGCGTTCTGGGTGTGGATGCTGTATTCGAACTCCTACGGGTACGTGGCGCACGACCACATGGCGCTCATGGTCGCGCTCGCGGTGCTGCCCACGGTACCGACGGGGTCGGGCGCGGGCGGCGCGGACACGGCAGGTGGAAGCGCGGCGGGCGGGGGCTCGGAGGCCGCCGGCTGGGCGCTGCGGGCCATCCAGATCGCCGTGGTCAGCACCTATGTGTTCTCCGTGATCCCGAAGATCCTGTACTCGGGCTCGCTCGCGAACTGGGGCAACAGCGCGATCCTCACGTGGGCGTCGATCCGCCGCGGCACCCCGGTGGCGCACTGGCTGGTGGAGCACACGCCGTGGCTGTTCGTGCCAGCGCAGTGGGCGGGGCTAGCCCTTGAGGCACTCGCCCCGGTGGTGCTGTTCCTGCGCGGGAAGGCGCTGTACCTCACGGTGGCGCTGTACATCGGGTTCCACCTGAGCACACTCGTGCTGCTGGGCATCCACTTCCTGCCCACTGTGGTGTGCTGGGCCGCGTTCCTGCCGCTCGAGCGATGGAGGGGCCGACGAGGCTGAGGGCGCCAGCCCGCCCGCAGCGCAGCGTCCGCCCCTGCTACAGCGCCCCGGGCGCCTGCTTCTCGCGGGCGCGGTCGGCGATGCTGAAGCCCATGGCCACGAGCGTCAGGCCCATGATGATGCTCACCACGATCACGAACGCCTCGAGCCACGGCGTGCCGGACTCGGTGAGGGAGAACAGGATGCCGGGGATCATCGCGGTGCCGATCGCGGCGCCGATCCGCTGCCCGAGCTGCAGGATCCCGCCGGCCACGCCGCCGAAGCGCGGATCCATCGAGTTCAGCGTGAGGGTCTGGTTCGGGGAGATGGTCATGCCCTGGCTGAGGCCCATGAGCGTCAGCGGAGCGGCCAGCCACCAGAAGGACAGCGTCCCGTTCTCCACGAAGCCGGACATGATCGCGGTCAGCAGCATCGAGGTGAAGGCGATCCCGAAGCCGACGATCACCAGGCGCCGCCCCAGCGTGAGCACGTACCGCCCGGCCACCTGCGAGCTGATCGCCGCGGCGGCGGAGGACGGCAGGCCGATCAGCGCCGCCTCGAACGCCGTGTGCTGTAGGTGCATCTGCAGGAACAGCGGGATGATGATCCACACGCTCGTGGCGCCCAGGAAGTACACGGAGATGATGAGGATGCCGTTGCGGAAGGCGCGGTTGGTGAAAATCCCGGTGTCCACCATGGGGGCGCGCCCGCGGCGCCGGTAGCGCTGCTCCCACGCCCACCACAGGCCCAGCACCATGAGCCCGGCGGGGAAGCTCAGCCACACCAGCGGGCTCACGCCGCGCTCGAGGAACGGCAGCATGATCCCGAGGATCGCGGCGCTCAGCAGCACGGTGCCGACGGGGTCGAGGTCCGGCAGGCGGCCGCTGCGCAGCTTGTCATCGGGGATGTACCGGAACGCGCCGATGATCGCCACGACCCCTACCGGCACGTTCATGAGGAACATCCAGCGCCAGCCCAGCTCGGGGCCCAGCAGCTGGATCAGTCCGCCGCCCAGCACGGGGCCGATGGCGGTGGCGACCGCGACGGTGGTGGCCAGCAGCGCGAAGGCTCGCGCGCGGTCCTGGCCGCGGAAATGCTGCTGGATCAGGGCGACCGTCTGGGGGTTCAGCAGGCCGGAGCCGATGCCCTGCAGGATCCGTGAGAGATTCAGGATCTCCACGGTCGGGGCGATGCCGGACAGCAGCGAGCCGAGGGTGAACACCCCCACGCCGATGATGAACATGCGCCGTCGCCCGGTGGCATCGCCCGCCCGCCCCGCAGGCACCAGCAGGATCCCGAAGGCGAGGGCGTACCCGGAGATCACCCACTGCAGGTCCCCGGAATCCGCGTCCAGGCCCTCCCCGATCGCGGCCAATGCCACGTTGATGACGCTGACAGCCACGAGGGCGGCGAACAGCGGCGCGAGCAGTACGCCCAGCAGGGGTTTGCGCCGCACCGGCGGGGACGGGGAGGAGGGGTCGGGGATCACCCGGCCACCGTACGCACGGCCCGACGGTCCGGCCACCCGGCGTGAGCCACAGGACAAGCCGGGGCTGCCCCGCGCCCGGAGCATAGAGGCAGGGCCGACGGGACCCAGCGCGGCTCCCACGTGGCGCCGCGGCCGCCACACCGCCGCGGCCGCCTCACTGCTGCGGGGCGCCTCCCTGCTGCGAGGAGCCTCCCGGGGCGAAGGGGTTGCCGGCCTGCCGGGAGAGCGGGCCGCGGGCGTCGTCCCGGTAGGGGCCAGGCGGGATGACGTAGCTGGTGCGGTCCTGCCGCAGCGGAGCGGCCACCTGCATGTCGCGGATCGCCGGCAGGCCGGTGTAGTCCACGCCGGGGAAGCGGCCGAACTGGTCGGTGGCCCAGGCGGGGCGCTCTCGGTCGGCGGCATCGAGCATCGCCAGCGCTTCCGCGGGGGTCGGGTAGCTCTTGGAGAACGTGCCGCCGGGCACGAGCGGCGCCGAGAACATGTTGCCGCCGGGCCGGATCCACATCGAGCCGGGCTTGGAGCGGTCGCGCAGGGCGTGGGCGCGCCAGGTCAGCGGCGGATGTGTCGCGCTGAACCACACGGACAGGTGCGTCCACAGCCCGCCCTCGGTGTGGGCGCGGTCGGCGACCTCATGCGTGTTGACGTCGGCGTTGAGGTACTTCCCGGCGCCGAGCACGCCGATGGTGCCCATCGCGCCCTGGGGGCAGAAGGCGTAGCCGTAGTTGTCGGCGGTGTACTCCTGCGCGCGGGAGTAGGCCATGCCGATGATCGGCACCTGGTGCAGCAGGTTGCTGAACAGGATGCGGAAGTAGGAGACGTGCCCGGCGGCGTGATGCCCCAGCTCGTGGGCGATCACGAAGCGCAAAGCGTCGGGGTCGCGGACCTTGCCGCCCACCTCGAACAGGTCAGAGTGGACCACGACGATGCGGCGCAGCCCGTGGCCGAAGGCGAAGGCGTTGATGACGCCGTTGCCGGTGACGACGTAGGCGTCGGGGATGCGGCGCATGCCGAAGTACTGGGCGGCTTCGGCCACCATGCGGTAGCCCTCGGGGAACTGGGTGGGGCTCATGCGCACGCCGCGCAGCCGGTAGTTGGCGTACATCATGGCGCGGGCGATGAAGATGACGATCCACATGATGCCGACGATGAACACGATCTGCACGATGAAGCCCATCACGGGGGTGGAGACCCAGTTCCACAGCAGGCCCGCCCAGGTGGTGAAGGTCTGCTGCTCGCTGGGGGCGGAGATGCTCTCCGGGGTGTACTCGCCGATGACCAGGCCGTAGATCACCACCGCGGCGGACACCAGCCACGCCAGCATCGCCAGGACGGTGAAGATGATGCCGACGGCGAGCATCGGCAGTTCCCAGGGGTGGCGGATCCTCTTCTGCCCCAGGATCCCGTGGATGGTGGTGCCGTTGTATACGGTGGGGTCGGCGGGCTGCGTGGACGGGGCCTGGATGGGGGCCGATGGCGGCGGTGGATAGGACGTCATAGTGCGCGCCCCTGGTTCGGTGGGTGACCGGAGCCGACGATATCTACGTCCGCCCGGCCACGGGAGGCGCGGCGGCAGATTGTGGATGAATCATCGCCGCAGGGCGGAGCCGGCGTGGACGCAGAGTGGAACGGGTCGCGCCGAAAGGCGCAGCGGGGTCAGCCGATCGGCGGATCCGCTCACCCTGGCCGGGCGCTCGGTCAGCCTGCCGGGGCCGGGTGCTCAGCTGCACAGCGGACGCGCCCGCACCCCGCCGACGCGCCCCCACCCCGCCGACGCGCCCGCACCCCGCCGCTCAGCGGAACAGCCGGCCCAGCAGGGCCTTGCGCAGGCCCGTGTACGGCGGGTACACCAGGCGCAGCGTGTCCGGGCGGAGGGGCTTTCGGGCCACGGGCTTGGCGTGCGTGAAGACCTCGAAGCCGGCGCGGCCGTGGTAGGCGCCCATGCCGGACTCCCCCACCCCGCCGAAGGGGATCCCGCTGCTGCCCACATGCGCGAGGGTCATCCCCAGGGCGAGGGAGCCGGAGGAGGTGCGCTCGGCGAACAGCTCCTCGACCTCGCGGCGGGGGGAGAACACGTAGGCGGTCAGCGGCTTCTCCCCCGCGGCGATGCGGGCCACCGCCTCCTCGGGGCCGTCGACGGCGAGCAGCGGCAGGATCGGACCGAAGATCTCCTCGCCCATCACGGGATCATCCCAGGCCACGTCGGTCATGATCGTCGGCGGGATGAAGCGCTCGGCGCGGTCGGCGCCCGCGGTGCCGCCCAGGATCGCCTTGTCGTCGTCGATCAGGCCGAGCACGCGGTCCACGTGCCGTTCGGCGACGATCCGGCCGTAGTCGGGGCTGCGCCGCGGGTCCTTGCCGTACATGGCGCGGACGGCGCGCAGCAGGTGCGGGGTGAGCTTCTCGATGGTGCGCGGGGTGGCCATGAGGTAGTCGGGGGCGATGCAGGTCTGCCCGGCGTTGGTGAACTTCCCCCACACGATGCGGCGCGCGGCGGTCTTGAGGTCAGTGCCCTCGTCCACGAACACGGGGGATTTCCCGCCCAGCTCCAGCACCGTGGGGGTGAGGTGCTCGGCGGCGGCGCGCGCGACGATCCGGCCGACGGTGCCGTTGCCGGTGTAGAAGATGAGGTCGAAGCGCTGCTCGAGCAGGATCGTGGTCTCCTCGACCGCGCCTTCGACGACCCGCACCCAGTCGGGATCCAGGTGGGTACGCAGCAGGTGCGCGAGGGCCGCGGAGGTTGCGGGCGCCACCTCGGAGGGCTTGAGGATCGCGGTGTTGCCGCCGGCGATCGCGCCGATCAGCGGGCCGAGCGTGAGGTTCAGCGGGTAGTTCCACGGCGCGATGATCAGCGTGGTGCCCATCGGTTCGCGGCGCAGCTGCGCGGAGGCGGGGCTGAGCAGCAGGCCGGGCCGCAGCCGCTCGGGCCGCATCCACGAGGCGAGGTTCCGGCGCACCTCGCGGATCTCCTGCCCCACGACGCCGAGCTCCGTGATCGCGGCTTCCGTCCGAGGCTTGCCGAGGTCCTGCGCAAGGGCGGTCAGCAGCAGCTCGCGCTCCGCGGCGATGCCGCGCTCGAGGGCAGTGAGCTGCGCGAGGCGGGCGCGCAGGGGCCGGGTGGTGCCGGCGTCGAAGGAGGTACGCAGGGCGGTGACGTCCTCGATGATCGCGGAGCGCTGGGCGGGGTCCGGAGTGGTGGGGGCGGCATCGGGTGTGGGGGAGGCCATAGGTGCACGATACGACGCCGCGGATGCCGCGTGCGCAGCCGACGGCGCACATCTGCCCAGGTGAGCGTGACGACCGACGGCACCCGGATAATGACATCTGTCCGGATGGTGAACGGGTGATCACGATCCCGTTACACGGGGCGGCTCGCGGCTTCCCACACATGCATCCAGAACGTACTATTGGCCCGTTACCGCCCGGTCTTACGGATGCTTTTCTCCGGGGCGGGGTCCCGCTTCGCTGGCCCCACCCTGACGAGCGAAGGCGTTCGGGGCGCCGACCATTTACGTGTTGGAGGAACCAATGACCGACCGTTCTGAGCAGACCCCGACGCGCAGTCAGACCTCGCGCCGCGCCCTCGTGAAGGGCGCCGCCTGGGCTACGCCCGCAGCCGCCATGGCGTTCGCTGCGCCGGCTTTCGCAGCATCGCCTACCCGCAACTATCGGATGCGGGCGTCGCATTACTACCAGCGGTGGTGCAATACGTCCACACCGAGCATGAGGCTGACGAACCAGGTGCCGGTGGGCACCTCGCCGCTCGGCTTCACCGTGGTGAACGACAAGAAGAGCGACGGGACGATCTCCGAGCCGACAACGATCACGATCCAGTCGCTGACGTACGTCGTCGGTATCCCTGAGGTCTACATCAACTCGTCCAACTACGAGAACCCGTTCGTATTCCAGAACGGGACCGGCGCCAACTGGCAGCTCCAGAGCTCCACCAGGCAGCACATGAACGGCCAGTACTACCGGGTCTACACCTTCACGTTCATCGGTCCGAAGACGTCTTCGTCCGTTGCCGATAACACCACTACGCGCCCGACCTCCTGGCCCAACTCCGCCTTCGACGCGAACCTGCGGTACAACAGCAGAATGTGCAGCTACCCGAGCTACCAGATCTGGGGCGGCTACACCGCGACGATGACGGCCGCCAACGGCGGCACGGTCAAGACCGACACGCTACCTCCGCAGTGGGTCACGATGAAGTGATCGCTGGGCCCGCGCCCGACACAGCCCTCGACGCGTCGCATCGCGCTCCGGAATCGCATTCCGGCGTGATGCGGCGCGTCGCTGTGTGGGGACCGCTCCGCCCATGCCCCTGCCGCGAGACAATGGATCCCACGCCCGATGCCCGGGCTGACGGGAGGTTCGAGGAATGACCGTGCTGCTGCTGGCCGCACCGATCCTGATGGCGCTCACCCTGCTGGTCTCGGGGCTTGCAAAGCTCGGCACGCGGCAGGGCACGCAGGATGCGATGACCTCGCTGCGGATCCCAGCGCGCCCCCTGCACCCGCTGGTGGCGAACCTGCTGCCGGCCGGCGAGGTCGTGCTGGCGCTCGCCCTGTGGATCCCGCTGTGGCGGCTCCAGATAGCCGTCGCCGTGCTGATCCTGCTGCTGGTGCTCGCGTACCTGGTGATCATCGCGCGGGCCCTCACCTTCGACGAGCAGGTGGACTGCTCCTGCTTCGGCACCCTCGCCTCCCCCACCGTCACCCGCTCCACCTTGGGCCGGAACATCATCCTCACCCTCCTCGCGGCGCTCACCCTCATCGCCGCGATCAGCGGGATCCTCACCATCACCGTGGTGCAGGCCCCGCTGTACCTGGTGATCATCGCGGCCGTGCTGCTGCTGACCGTGCTGCTCACGGTGCTGACCCTGGGCGGCCTCGAGAGTCCTACAACAGCTGACCCCGCGGCGACACCCGCTCCCGCGGCCCCGGTCCCCAGCCCCGCAGCCCCCGGGCCCGATGCGCCAGGCACACCGCTCGACCGGCCCGGCGTCGTCACCGACGAGGAGCCGGGCGAGGACGGCCTGCTGGACTACGAGCGCACCCCCATCCCCGCGGCGATCCTGCAGCGTCCCGACGGATCGCTCATATCCCTGGACCGCCTCACGATCGAACGCGCGGCGCTGCTGGTGTTCGCAACCGAAGGCTGCGGGCCCTGCGAACGGGTGCTGGACCATGCCGAGGAGTGGATCGAGGACCTCTCCCCCTACCTGCAGGTGCGCTTTGTGTTCTCCCGCCCGAAGGAGTCCCTGCGCGAGCGCACCGCGCAGCGGGTGGGGGACGCGGTGCTGCACGACCACGAGTTCACGACCCGGACCGCGCTCGGGGCCCGCGGTGCCCCGTCGGCCGTGCTGCTGGGCGCCGACGGTCTACTGGCCGGCGGCCCCGTCACCGGCGGTGACGCCGTGATCGACTTCGTGACCGAGATGCAGGAGCAGATCTCGCAGGCCCGGGAGGACGGTGAGCTGCCGTGAGCACCCATTCCGCCGCGCCGCTGTCCGTCCTGTTCGTCTGCACCGGCAATGTGTGCCGCTCCCCCTTCGCCGAGCGTCTCCTGGCCGCCCGGGTCCCCGGCGCCCGCACCGCGAGCCGCGGCATCGCGGCACTGGATGGGCACCCGATGGAGGCGCGGATGGCCGCGGAGCTCAGCGAGCGCGGCGGTGATGCAGAGGGCTTCCGCGCCACCACCGTCACCGCTCCGGACCTGGGCGCAGATCTGGTGCTCACCATGTCCCAGCGCCAGCGCATGCATCTGATCGACGAGTTCCCGCACGCGGTGCGGCGCATCGGGCTGCTCGGCACCCTGCCGCAGCTGGTGCGGCTCGTGCAGGAGACCCCCGAGCGTCCGCTGCGAGAGCACGTGGCCGCCTGGTCCCGGATCCCGGCTTCGCGCGGAGCGGACATCCCCGACCCCTACCGGCGGGGCCCCGAGGCGGCAGCGCACGCCGCCCGCCTCATCGATACGCAGATCGAGGCGCTCGCGGGACTGCTCAGCCCCTGACCACCCAGCCGGAGGCCACGAGGTCCTCGAGCACCCGGGCGAGGATGTCCCCGCTCGCCGGGTCCTCCCCCAGCTCGTCGACCAGTGTCTGGATCATGTCCGCGAGGGTGAGCGGGCCGTCGGTGCGCAGGATCTCCCACACTAGCCCTGACAGACCCGGCAGGTGCACTGCGCTGCGTTGATCCAGCACGAACACCCCGCTATCCATCGCGAGGGCCTGCGCCGCCGGAGCGGCCTGAAGGAGCCCTGGGCTGGGTGCCTCAGCAGCCCGCGGGGCGGGCAGCGGGGCGTGCGGGGAGTCGAGCGGCGGCGGCAGCTCGGACAGCAGCTCGGGGAGCTGAGCGGATTCGGTGTACCGCACCTCGACGGCGCCGCCGGTCCTGGTCAGCAGCCCAGCGAGGATCGCGAGCCCGTCCGGCAGCTCCCACAGCGAGGACGTCTGCGGCACCACCGCGGCGAGCGCCTCCCCCAGTGGAAGCCGACGCACCGCCCCCGAGCCGTCGCCGTCCTGCTCCCGGCGCAGGACCACCACGATGTCCGGGGCCGCGGCGGTGCGGGCCGGGACCAGGCCCAGGTCCGGCAGCGCGATGTCGCCCTTGTCGCGCCCGGGCCCCGCCCCGAGGGAGACAGGCTTGGGGTACCCGGTGATGCGGAGGTCCGACGGGTCCAGGATGGTCAGCTCGTCGCTCAGGTATCGCCCTGCGGCGGAGAGGGTGCGGGTGGCCGTGGACTTCCCGGCCCCGGAGGCACCGATCAGCGTCACCACCCCGAGGTCCGGGTGCTGGAGCGTGCCGGCGTGCAGCAGGAGGCGAGTGCCTACGCGGCGGGCGATGAGCTTGCGGGTGATCAGGCCGGAGACCACATAGGCCGCGGCGGCACCGGACGGGGGCACGGCGACCGCACCCTCCCGCTGCTCGCCCGGTGCCACGAGGTCCAGGACGATGTCCGGCTCGCGATCTCCGGCGGGCACCGCCACGTGCTCCCAGAGGTGCGCCAGGATTCCTGCGAGCTCTTCGAGCCCCTCCCCCAGGTGCAGGTGCAGGAGGGCGCCGTCCAGCTGCAGGTGCAGGTCCGATCCGGTCGTTCCTGGCATGGTCTTCGGTGGGGTCATGGTCCGCTCAGCGCTCCTGCTCCACCACGCCGAGCTGTTCGAGCTCGCGCAGGAACTCCGCGATCGAGCTCTCCGCCTCGGCCGGCAGATCCTCGTACATCGTGCGCAGGAAGGCGGTGATCTCCGCGGCGTCCCGGGGCTCGCCCTCGGCGGCGAGCATCGCGTCCATCACCAGCAGCCCGGTACCGGTGACCTGCACGATGGGGCCGTGGGGCAGGGCACCCACCCACATCGTGCTGTCCTCGTGCTCGTCATGGACCGGGTCCTTCAGGCGGTAGCGCATCACGGCACGCTCGCCTGGGCCAGCCGCCCGTGCCCGCGGGCCCGCAGCGGTCCTTCGTCGGCGCCGACGAACACGGCCCGCCCGGGGACCAGCTCATGCTCGGCGCCGCCTGCCTCGACGGTGAGTTCGCCCTCGAGCCCCAGCACGATGCGGGGGCCGCTGCCGGGCACGCGGTGGAGGCTCCCGTCGGCGGCGGGACCCTCGAGGGTGGTCAGAGAGAGCTCGAAGTCGTCCACCGGGGCGTAGAAGGCGTCCGTGGTCTCGTTCTGATGCTCGGGCGCCACGCGCATCGGCGGGGCGGCGGCCACGCTCACGCACTGCAGCATCTCCTCAGCGTCCACCTTCTTGCGCGTGAGCCCAGCGCGCAGCACGTTGTCGGAGGAGGCCATGATCTCGAGCCCCGTTCCGCGCAGGTAGGCGTGCAGGGTGCCGTCGGGGACGAACAGCGCCTCCCCAGGCTGGAGGGACACGGGGTTCAGCAGCAGCGCTGCGACCACCCCGGGGTCCCCTGGGTGATGCTCGGCCAGGAAGGAGACGATTCGGTCGATCCGCGGCGAGGGCGAGCGTCCCTGCTCGAGGCGCTCGCGGCAGGCGGCCACCACCTCGGTGACAACAGCCGGGTCGGGCCGCACCGGCCCGGTGACCAGGGCGCGGAAGGCGGCGCGCATGCCATGGGCGTTGGGGCTCTCCAGCAGCAGGCGGTGCAGGCGGTCGGTGAGCTCCGTGCCCAGTCCCTGCAGCATGCTGGCGGCGCGGCGCGGGGTACGGAACCCGCACAGCGCCGTGAAGTCCGTCAGCGCCACCAGCATCTCCGGCTTGTGGTTGTCATCGCGGTAGTTGCGCAGCGGGGAGTCCAGGGGCAGTCCGGCCGCCCTCTCCGCGGCAAAGGATTCCACGGCGTACTCACGGCTGGGATGGACCTGCAGGGACAGCGGCTGCTCGGGCGCGATGATCTTCAGCAGGTACGGCAGGCGCTCGTCGAAGGCGCGAGCGGTCACCTCGCCCAGACGCCCCTGAGGGTCCTGCGCGATGACCTCGTCGAGCGTGCGGCCGTCCGGAACGGTCGACGGCGCGGCGGGATGCGCTCCGTACCAGGCTTCAGCCCACGGGCGGCCGTCGGCCGTGGCACCGAGCATCTGCGGGATCGCGGTGCGGGACCCCCAGGCGTAGTGCTGAATACGACTATCGATCTTCCACATGACCCGCTCCTTCCCGCGGCGCGGATGCGAGCCGCACATGCCTACACTCCTCGGTATGAGCACCACCCTGCAGGTCCCCACCGCAGTACGCCTGCGATTGGCGCACGGCTGCCTGGAGCACCATGCGCGGACCGCCGGGGCTCGCATCCTCCATATCAAGGGCGAAGCCCTGCATCCGGTGCTTTCCGCGGGACGCCCCGGATCCACGGACTGCGACGTGCTGGTGGCGCCCGCGGACGTCGCCGCATTCACGCGCGTCCTGGAGGCCGCCGGCTGGGAGCAGATCACCACGTTCCCGCAAGGCAGCGTGTTCGGGCATGCCGCTGCGTTCCATCACCAGCTGTGGGGCACCGTGGACGTTCACCGCTGGTTCCCCGGGATGCACCGAGATCCCGCGCACTCCTTCGAACGTCTGTGGTCCGATCACGAGGTGACAGACCTGGGCGGGATCGACTGCGCCGTCCCGGCCCTGCTGCACCAGCGGCTGCTGCTGCTGGTGCACGCCGCCCGCGAGTCCGCCGGGAAGTCCGCCCGGGACGTCGAGGCGGCGTGGGGCACGCTGGATGCCGAAGGCCGCGGAGCAGTGGTGGCGCTGGCCCGCGAGCTGGGCGCCGAGGTGCCGCTGGGACTGGTCACCGGCCAGGAGGAGCTGGTGACGGGAGGCCGGGACGAGCACCTGTGGCGTGCGCTGGACGTGGATGCCGACGCCACCACGGTGTGGCGGGCACGGCTGCGGGATGCGCGCGGGGTGCTGGGGCACGTTCGGGTGCTGGCCCAGGCGATGCATGTCAATCACGACCATCTCTCCCTCCGGCTGGGCCATGCACCGAGCCGCCGCGAGCTGCGGCGGGAGTGGTGGTCGCGGTGGGTTCGGCTGGCGAAGAAACTCCTGCGGCGCCGCTGAGCAGCAGGCGGCGCAGACCCAGCCCGGCGGCGACCCCCAGGGCCGCTCCCAGGGTGTTCATGACGATGTCCCGCACATCCGCCTGCCGGGTGCCGAGCGACAGCTGGTAGGTCTCCACCGCGGCGGAGCAGGCGGCGCCCACGGCTACCCACCACCAGGTGGGGCGCAGCACCGCGAGCGCGGCGAAAGCCGGGATGAACAGCAGCACGTTCGCCACCACCGCGAACTGCTCCGGGGTGACAAGGTGACGCATGCCCAGCAGCCCGGTGGTCCAGAACCAGACCTGCACGTTGGCGCGGTTGACCCCCCAACCATCCGAGGTCAGCAGCAGTGCAGCGGCGGCCAGGACGTAAAGCGCGAGCACGGCGATCGCGGCGAGTCGAAGGAGCCGGAGGCTCACGTCAGTACGCTCCCGCCGCGGCGAGCACCGCCCTGACGGTGCGCAAAAGGATCTGCAGGTCCCGGAAGAAGGACCAGTTATCCACGTAGTAGAGGTCCAGCCGGACGGTGTCCTCCCAGGACAGATCGCTGCGACCGGAGACCTGCCACAGCCCGGTGATGCCGGGCCGCACGCTCAGTCGGCGCCGCGCCATCTCGTCGTACTCGGCGACCTCCTGCGGCAAGGCCGGCCGGGGCCCCACCAGGCTCATGTCCCCGCGCAGCACGTTCCACAGCTGCGGCAGCTCGTCCAGCGAGTATTTGCGCAGAAAGCGGCCAGGTTTGGTGATACGTGGGTCCTCGCGCATCTTGAACATCACGGCGTTGCCCCGGTCCTGGACGGCCCGCTCCAGCTTCTCCACGCGCACGGCCTCCGCGTCGGTGACCATGGAGCGGAACTTGAGGAACTCAAAATGCTGGCCGTCGCGACCCACGCGGTCCTGCCGAAAGATCACAGGCCCGCCGTCGTGCAGCCGGATGCGCAGGGCAATCAGCCCCATCAGCGGGGCGAGCAGCAGCAGACCCGCCCCAGCGGCGATGATGTCGAAGGCGCGCTTGGTCCAGCGCAGCGCCTCGCGGGCGCGCGGCAGGTCCATATGCACCAGCGGCAGTCCGGCCACGGGCCGCATCTGCACGCGGTCGGCAGCGATCTCGGACAGCGCGGGCACCACGATCACGCGCACGTCTTCGCGTTCGAGCTGCCAGGCGGTGCGGCGGAACTCCTCGGGGCCGGTGCCGGCGCCGGCGGCGAACAGTAGGACGCCGGGGCGTTCACGCCGCACCACTTCCAGCAGGTCCTCGCGGGCGCCGAGCACGGGAATGCCCGTGCGGGAGCTGCGGTCCTGTCCGGTGGGGGTGAGTGCGCCGATCACGCTGTAGCCCAGCCAGCGTTCGCGGTGGAGGGTGCGGGCGATCTGGTCGATGTGCTCGAGGGAGCCGACGGCCAGCACCTGGGTGCCCAGGTGCCCGCGGGCGCGCAGGCGGTTGAGGATCCGACGGGCCAGCACGCGCACGCCCAGCAGAAGCACGGGGCCGATGAGGAACAGCAGCGTGAAGAAGGTGCGGGACAGCGGGATGTCCGCGAGATACACCACTGCGCCGACGATCCCGGCGGCGGCCAGGGAGGCGTGCAGGAGGTTGCGGTACAGGTCCGGGCCGGAGGGGATCAGGCGGACGTCGTACCCGTTGAACAGGATGATCGCCAGCAGCCAGCCGGCTGCCATCGGCAGAGCGGCATCGGCCACGTAACCGGTGAGATCCCCGGCGGCGGGGAACAGGCTCTGGCGCAGGATGATCGCGAGGGCCACGGCGAGCGCGAGGGCCACACCGTCCGCGCCGGCCAGCAGCCAGGAGATGCGGCGTTCGCTGTGGCGCTGCAGGAGGGCGCGGGCACGCGACGCCGCGGTGGCGGACGCGGTGCTCGGGGCCGACGGGGCACGGCCGGGCGTGGTGGCCGACGGGACTGGGCCAGGCGCGGTGGAGTCAGAGCGCGAGGGCGCGGAGCGCTCCAGCTGCGTCACCATGCTCCACCTCTTTCCACCGGCTTCAGGGCCTGCGCAGCGTGCCGTGGGCACGCACTGCATAGCGCGCACCGGTGTGGTGTTCCACCCCTCAGCCGAGGGCTGTCACAGACCTGCTGCGACCCTCCGACCACCCCCAGTGACCGGCAGGTCACCACATACGGTTCATTTTCTGCGCAGGTGTTGTCAAGCCCTGCCGACAGCCCGAAAGGTCACAACAACTGCCCACACGCTGGGAAAAAGGTTTTCAGTCAGGTGTCTTTACATCCTCACCCTTATGGGTCAACGCTGGCCGGGGGCCTTTCCATGCCGTCGAGATCTGAGGGTCGTCAGCAAGGACAACTTTCCGGCACGCACAGCATGTGCCACCCATCACTTCAAGGCGTGTGGTGGGGACCACGACGGTGATGGCGGGTGGCGTCAGATTCCGAGGGTCAGCGGACTGCTCTCCCCCGCCGCGGGAGCTCGAACAGCAGATCCACCGGGGAAACCCGCCGCCGCAGGAGCACGAGGACGCCTCCACCGATGAGCGCCAGCGAGAACCCGACGACCACGATGCCCATTCCGTCCAGCGCGATCCCGCTGCGACTCACGGCCTGCGCGAGCAGGGCCATGACCGGGTAGTGGGAGACATAGAAGACCAGCGAGCTGCGCCCCACCCACTCCACCGGAGCCAGGGCGCGGGGGACCGGACATCCCGTCGGCAGCAGTCCCTGCGCAAGCGCCGAGGTGCCGACCGCCGCGGGGATCACTCGCACCAGTCGCCACAGCACACCGTCGTCGAGGTGCAGCCCCATCTGCAGCAGCTGCGCCGTGACGGCGAACGCGATGAGCACGACGCCGAGCAGCAGGACCCGGTGTCGGCTGAGCGATGCGAGCCGTGGGGCCAGCAGGTGCCCCAGGAAGAACAGCGTCATGTAGAAGAAGAAGCTGGTGATGAAGCCGCGCTGCGCAGCATCGGCAACCGCCGCCATCCCCACTGCCGTGAGCAGCACAGGCATCGCGCCGATGCGGGGCACGAGAAGCGCGATGAGGTAGTAGACGAACAGGAACGCGAGGTACCACAGGTAGAGGGTCTGGACCCACTCCCACGGCCGCAGCAGCTCCGAGAGCCGGCCTAGCACCGCGAAGATCACGATCGCCCACACCAGGTAGGACCACACAAGAACGCGTGCCTTGCCCCAGATGTAGGTGCCCAGTGGCCTGCCGAGCGACCGGGCGAGCAGGGCGCCGGAGAGGACCATGAGCACGGGCATGCGGAAGGGTGACAGGAACGCGTTCAGCAGGTGCACCGCTTCAGGGGTAGCGATGGCAGCGGTGATGCCCGGAATGGTGCTGGCGTGGGAAAGCAGGAGGAATGGATCGCCCCGGGGATGATGGAGGCAGTGAAGCCACGGAAAGGACTTCCCTGTCATGCCTGCACCACGCAAGTACCCCGACGAGCTGCGTGAGCGAGCGGTTCGTATGGTTCTCGATGCGCTCGAA
>NZ_JALLAL010000052.1:0-19951 GCF_023062615.1 Brachybacterium sp. Marseille-Q7125
CGGCACCCCCGGTTCACCCTGCCCGCCCGGCTCCCCTCGCACCCCCGCGACGCCGATCAGCAGCCGCACCGCGGTGAGCGTAAGCGCGGTGATCGCAATGGTCACGAGCACGCGGGCCAGGGCGGCGGTGCGGGTGATGCCCACGAGATTCACGGCGGTCAGCACCACCACGATGAGCGCCGCGACCGGGCGGTGCCAGCTCACTGGCACCAGATAGGCGGCGATCACCAGGGCCATCGCGGCACAGGAAGCGATCTTGCCGATCACGAAGCACCAGCCGGCCAGGAAGCCCCACCACGGCCCCAGCTGCTCCCGGCCGAAGTGATACGTGCCGCCGGAGGTGGGGTGCTGGGCGGCGAGCTGTGCCGTGGAGGTCGCATTGCACAGCGCCACCCCGGCGGCCAGCAGTACCGCCAGGGGCGCGAGCACCCCCGCGAGGTCCTGAGCGGCGCCGAGGGAAACGAAGGCTCCGGCCCCAATCATCGAGGCGAGGCCGATCACCACGGCGTCGCGCAGGCCGAGGCGGCGGGCGAGGGACGAAGAATGAGGTGTGCTGGTCACACGGCTTTGATCCATGACGAGAGAATCAGCAAACGGGGCAAGGGCGCCTTCAATGCGCGGGGCGGGGTCGAGCACGTGACTCGACCCCGCCCTGCACTCGCCTGCAGAGCTGGTTATCAGTCCGCTTCGGAGAGGTAGGTGACGCCCTGCTCCTCATTCATCCGATACAGGAACGCCGCCGTCGCATCACGCTTCGTCGACGCCGACGGGCGATACGACCCATCCGGCCACCCCGTCGCAATACCCTCCGACTTCATCCACGCAATCTCCTCGGCAAACTTCGAATCCTTCGACACATCCGAGAACGGATCCTCCGTCAGCTCAGGCACATCCGGAGACCCCGCATACCGATACACGAACGCCGCCATCGCATCACGCGCAATCGGCTTCGCCGGACGGAACGTCCGATCCGACCAACCCCGCGCAATACCCTGCTGATACGCCCAGATGATCGCATCGTAATGCTCATCCCCACGCTTCACATCACGGAACGGCTCAGACCGCGGATACGACACCTCCGGCGACCCCGCCATCCGGTACAGGAACGCCACCATCGCATCACGATTCACCGGCTCCAGAGGACGGAACGTCGACGTCCCATCATCCTCCTTCCACCCCGTCGAATACCCCGACTCAGCCATCCACATAATCTCGTCATAGAACTTATCCCCGACATTCACATCAGAGAACACGAGAGACTCGGAGGCCTCCGCCTTCAGCCCCACGACGATCGGGTCGTGATCGGAAGAGCCGAAGGGGCCGGACTCGTACAGGTCCACCGCATTGTTCTTGTAGCGCGCGTAGGTGGTCATCACGGACTCGGCGCCGTTGATCTGCCAATCGGTGGCGCCGGTGACGCGCGCCGCAGCGGACTCATTGGCCAGCACATGATCGAGGGAGCCGACCATGCCGCCGAAGCTGTAGGACCAGCCGTCCGCGTCGTGGGCCTCGGCCATGTTCGTGAAGCCCGCATCGTAGAAGAGCTGCAGCGGCTCCTCCTGGGTGTACGCGTTGAAGTCACCACCGTGGAACACGTCCTCGACGCCCAGGTCAGCGGCGGTCTGATCACCCCACTCCAGCAGACGCTCCGCCTGCTGGAGGCGGGAGGTGCGGGCGTTGCCCTGCACCGGATCCTCCGGCAGGTTCGCGTCCTCCGCATCCTTCGAGCCCTTGGACTTGAAGTGGTTGATGGTGAAGAAGAAGGGCTTGCCCTCCTGGCCCTCCGCACCGAGCGGCGCGAACACCTGGCCCAGCGGCTCCCGGGCGTTGTCGAAGGCCGGGTCGTCGGCGAGGATCTGCAGGTCGCCGACGGGCTTGACGGCATCGGCGCGGTAGATCAGGGCGTTGGTGATGACGTCCTGACCACCGTCCAGGCCCAGCTGTGCATAGGCATCGCCGGTGGGCACGTATGCCCAGGTGCCCTCGCCGTCCTTCGCGTTGAGGGCCTCGACCAGGGTGGCGGTCGCCTCATCCGGGGTCTCCCCCAGGCGTGCAGAGTTCTCAATCTCGATCAGGCCGACCACCTCAGCCTCGGCGCCGGAGATCGCGTCAACGATCTTCGACTGCTGGCGCGCGAGGTCCTCGGCGTCCCAGGCGCCGCGTGGATCGCAGCCTCCGCGCACGTTGGTGCCATCGCCCTCCATGTTCGTGTAGGGCTCGCAGCCGGGGGTGTCCTCACCCAGGGTGGTGAAGTAGTTCAGGACGTTGAACGTCGCCAGCTGCAGATCGCCGCCCACCTCGGCGGGGGCGTCCTGGCGGGTGTTCTCGAAGTCCACACCGTCGGTGTCATGAGACTCCCACGGGGTGGTGACGTTGAGGCGCCACTGGTCGAAGGAGTAGGAGATGACGACGGGCTCGGTGAAAGACGCGGCCGCGCCCACGCGCACCGGCTCTTCCGTGGTCAGCCAGCTCATCGGCTCGGTGGGGTTCTTCTGGAAGTTGGTGGTCCGACCATCGTCCAGCAGCACGAGGTTCTGAGCCTGGGCGTCGTAGTACTCGGTGGCCTCGGCGCCGGGGCGCATGATGTCGCCGGCCTGCTTGAGCGGCTCATTGCCGATCGCGAGCCCCACCTCGCCGAACTTGTTCGTGTTGTACACGTCGGTGACGGTGAAGTCGCCCTCGCCGGGCAGGTAGAGCATGTGCTCGATGCTCTCGCGGTCCTCCTCAGCAGTGGGGAAGCCGCCCTCGAGGGTCAGCGGCTCCACGGCCTCGAGATCCTGCTCGAGCATCTCCAGCCCGTCGGCGCCCACGGCGATCTGGGTGGAGCCGTAGTACTCGGAGACCTCACCGGTCACGCGCACGGAGTCGCCGATGGCGACCTGGTCCATGGTGTCGCGGGAGTAGACGAACAGCGCAGTGGAGCCCTCATGGGAGGAGAAGTCCAGCGCCCCGCCGGTGCCGCCGGTCTGGATGACGTAGCCGTTCAGGCCGCCGGTGGCGTACACCGCGGTGACCACGCCCTCGGTGGTGACGGTCTGGCCCTCGAGTGGGCTGCTCGCACCGGTGCCCTGGATCTCCGCGATCGACACCGGCTCTCCGGGCACCGGATCGGTCGGGTCCTCCGGGTCGCTCGGGTCCTCGGGGTCGGTCGCGCTGCCCGACGGGGTGGGCGTCGGCTCGCCCGCGACGAAGTCGGTCGAGTTCTCGCCGGTGGCGTCGATGCGGGAGATCGAGGTGGTGTTGGAGGTGGCGGGTGCGGGGGCATCACCGGAGAAGGTGGTCGCGCCGCCCCAGCCCACGAGGTCCACGACGGCCGGGTCCTCCGCGCAGGTGGTGCCGGTGCAGGCCAGCAGGCCATCAGCGTCGGAGAGAGCGAACACGCCCTTGGTTCCGGAGACGGCGACATCACCGGTGGCGTCCGGGGTGGGAAGCGCCTCGGTGCCGCCGCTGCCCTGCGCGAGCTGGATGAGGAAGGTGCCGCCGGCGGGGATGACGCCGCTGAGGGTGACCTTGCCGCCGGCCTGGAACTTCCCGGTGGCGGAGGAGTACTGGAGGGTCCAGCCGTCCAGCGAGATGTCCTCCGTGCCGGCGTTCACGAGCTCCACGAAGTCATGGGTGAGGGTGGCGCCGGAGTTGCCGCCGCCGCCGTAGATCTCGTTGATCTGCACATCGCCGAGGCTGACGGTGGCCGCCTGGGCGGTGGGGGCGAGGGCCGGCAGCAGGCTCAGGCCCAGGACGAAGGTGGCCGTGGTGGCGCCGAGACGCTGCAGTCGGGAGCGGTTCCCAGCCGCGGTGGTACGGGTGGTCATGGGGATCTCCTCGTGCGGGGAGTGAGGACGGCGTCAGCCGTCGCGGGAAAGATCAAGAAAAAATAAGGGGGCAAGACGGCGCGGGCCGGGAGCATCGCTCCCGACCCGCGCGCTGGTCAGTCCGCTTCGGAGAGGTAGGTGATGCCCTGCTCCTCATTCATCCGGTACAGGAACGCCGCCGTCGCATCACGCTTCGTCGACGCCCGGGGGCGATACGACCCATCCGGCCACCCCGTCGCAATACCCTCCGACTTCATCCACGCAATCTCCGCAGCAAACTTCGAATCCTTCGACACATCCGAGAACGGATCCTCCGTCAGCTCAGGCACATCCGGAGACCCCGCATACCGATACACGAACGCCGCCATCGCATCACGCGCAATCGGCTCCGTCGGACGGAACGTCCGATCCGACCAACCCCGCGCAATACCCTGCTGATACGCCCAGATGATCGCATCGTAATGCTCATCCCCACGCTTCACATCACGGAACGGCTCAGACCGCGGATACGACACCTCCGGCGACCCCGCCATCCGATACAGGAACGCCACCATCGCATCACGATTCACCGGCTCCAGAGGACGGAACGTCGACGTCCCATCATCCTCCTTCCACCCCGTCGAATACCCCGACTCAGCCATCCACATAATCTCGTCATAGAACATATCCCCGACATTCACATCAGAGAACACGAGTTCGCACGAGGCATCGGCGCTGCCGGTGATCTGGGCGGTGACGGACGTGCCGGTGTCCGGGGCAGCGGTGATCACGGCGGTCGCGGTCTCACCCTCCTCCAGGCACACATCGGTGAGCTCGACCGCGGCGCTCAGGCGACCGGATTCGGCGTCCTTCTCCACCGGGGCGGTGAAGGTGCCCAGCTCACCGAGGTCCACGGTGGCTTCGGTCAGCTCGGGAGCACCCAGGCTCTGGGACTCCAGGCCGGAGATGGTGAGCGTGGAGCTCGGGCCCGCTTCCAGCTGCATGTCGAGCTGGCGCTGCGAGTAGTCAGGGTCCATGCCCTCGTTCGCCGCGAGGTACTCGACGAAGGCGTCCCGGTCCAGCACGCCCGTGTCGGCGATATCAGTGGCTTGCGCCAGGGTCTCCATACCGTCGCCGCCCTCGAAGAGGAAGCTGGCGGCGACGATGGTGTAGGTCGCATCCGGATCGATGGGCTCGCCGTTGACACGCACATCGAGGATGCGCTCGCCGCGCTCGCGCGTGGAGTCGAAGGTGTACTCGATGTTCTCCGAGACGCTGAACGCCAGGAAGCGGGCGCCGTCGGCCGCCCACTGCTCCTCGAGCATCTGGATGAACTGCGCACCGGTGACCTTGCCGGAGTTCAGCGTGTTCCCGAAGGGCACCATGTTGTTGGCCTCGGCGTAGGTGATCACGCCGTCGCCCTCGTCAGCGGCCTGGTCGTACCAGAGCTCGGCACGGATGCCGCCGGGGTTCATCCACCCGATGATCTCTTCGCCCGCGTTGGTGCCGCGCTCCTCGAGGTACCACTTCATGGAGTCGGCCAGCATGTTGCCGGCGGCGGAATGGCGGCCGCGGTTGTCGCCCTTGGTGGTGTTCTGATCGCCCACGGGATCGGAGGGCACGCGCACCCCGTCCTTGTACTCGGCCTTGGAGTCGGCCCAGGAGGTGGTGACGTCATCGGTGATGCTGCCGACCGGCTCCGCACCGATCTCCTCGGCGTCGGCGAGCGCCTGCTCCGCCACGCCGGCGGCGGCGTCGTACACCGGGTTGCCCGCGCAGGCATCCAGGTCCGCACCCTCGGTGGGGATCATCTTCATGCTGTCCTTGACGACGTCCCAGTCCCCGTCGTCACCGAGCTCCAGGGTGACGGAGGCGATGTTCTCGCCGGACGCGCCGGTCTGGATGATCGGCCGCTCCTCGCCGTCCTGGCCGGGAACGGGTGCCTGGTAGATGTACCGGCGGTGAGAGTCACCGTTGAAGATCGCGTCGATCTCACCGGAGGTCTCCGTCACGATCTTGTCGAAGATCGGATCCGTGTTCGCCGGGGCCTCGCCGTCCTTCGCGTCCACGCTCGCGCCCTCGTGGTAGGCGGCGACGACGACGTCGAACTCCTCGCCCGAGGCCTTGAGCTCTTCGAGAGCGGCGTTGACCGAATCCACCGGGTCACGGAACTCGAGGCCCTCGATCGCCGCGGGGCTCACCTTCGAGACCGTCTTCGTGGTCACGGCACCGATGACGGCCACCTTCACGCCATCGGCCTCGATGACGGTGTAGGCATCGTGCAGACGGGTGCCGTCGGCCTTGTAGACGTTCGCGGCCAGGTCCGGGAAGTCGGTGCGCGGCGCGATACGCTCCAGCAGATCCTGCTGCCCCTGGTCGTACTCGTGGTTGCCGATCGCTGCGGCATCCACACCGAGGGCGTTGAGGAAGTCGATGGTGGGCTCGTCATTCTGAATGGCCGACGGGAAGGCACTGCCCCCCACGTTGTCGCCCATCGACAGCAACAGGCTGCGGTCATGCTCGGCCTGCTCCGTGACCACAGAGCAGGCGAAGGCATCAGCGGCGCCCAGCGCGCCGTGGAAGTCGTTGAATCCGATGAGGTTGATCTGGTCACCGGCATCGGCCGCAGCGGCGGGACCGAGGGGGACGACGAGGGTCGAGAAGGCGACCGCTGCCGCCCCGAGGCCCACTGTGGTGCCACGGGCGATGCGGTGCGCGAACGCGTCCGTCATGTTGGCTCCTGGAGAGGGGATCGGGATGTGCACTCATATCTCACCCCATCCGGAGGTGACACGCCCGGCGTTTCCCGAGATCGGTATCCCGGCGTCACCGAGTGTTCATCTGGCAGGGTCGGATACTGTCGTCTCGAACGTCGGGGCCGGGCGGTGCACGCCGCCCGGCCCCGATCGGCTCCGATGTCAGCCGGCGTACTCGATCCCGTTCTCGACCTGCAGCCGATACAGGAACGCGGCCATCGCGTCACGCTTCACATCCTGCAGCGGGCGATAGGTCCCATCGGACCACCCCTCCGCAATGCCCTCGGCCTTCATCCAGGCGATCTCCTTGGCGAACTTCGACGTCTTCGACACGTCCGTGAACGGATCGACGTCGGGCGCCGCGGCGTCCGGCGAGCCGGCGAAGCGGTAGACGAAGGCAGCCATCGCATCGCGTGCGATCGGAGCGGTGGGGCGGAACGTCCCGTCGCTCCATCCGGTGGTGATGCCCTCCTGGTGCGCCCAGATGATCGCGGCGTAGTGCTCGGCGCTCGGCGCCACGTCCGAGAACGGGGATGTCTTCGGCAGCGTCACGGCCGGCTCCCCTGCCAGACGGTGCAGGAATGCTGCCATCGCATCGCGGTTCACCGCGGTGAGCGGACGGTACGTCCCATCCGCCCAGCCGCGGGCCACGCCCGAATCGTAGGCCCACAGCATCGCTTCGAAATGCTCGTCCGACGGATCGACGTCCACGAAGGGCGAGGTGGGGTCCTCCTCCGGCAGGTGCTCCTCCGGAATACCGACGCCTCCCACATGGGTGACGGTGCGGCCGCCTTCCGGGTGGTGGATGATCTCCCACTCGTCGGTCACGGCGCCGGTGGAGTCCTTCGCGGTGTAGCTAAGCGTCCCGTCCTCGACATCGATCAGCTGGTAGGTGGACCGGGATTGGTACGCGGTACGGGGCAGCGCGCCGTTGTCGTACCAGTCGGTGACCTGCAGTGGGTACTGACGGTTCGAGGACGAAGAGGTGACGAACACCGGGCCGGTGTCCTCACCCGCCATCTCCCGCTGCCCGGAGACATAGGCGTGATCGTGCCCGGCAAGGACCAGATCCACCCCGTGCTTCTCGAGGACCGGCTCGATGTACGCCCGCAGCTCCGGATTTCCCCGGTCCGGCGACGAGGAGTACACCGGGTAGTGCATGACCACGATGGTGAACTCGCGCGGGCTGTCCGTGAGGATCTCGTCGAGCCACGCCGCCTGGGAGGTGAGCCAGCGCAGCTCGTCGGCGGTGTTCCGCGGAATGCGGTAGTAGGTGTTCATGGTGACCACCCGGATGTCATCCACATCGTGGTAGTAGACGGTCTCGGCGAAGTGCTCGAAGTCGTCCGGTCCGTTCAACGGCAGGTCGAACTGATCGCGGTACTGCGCTGAGAGCTCACCGGAGTCGGTCGAGCGGTATTCGTGATTGCCCACCACGGGGTTCCAGATCATCGTGCGGGGCAGCTTGCCGGCCGCACGGTTCAGGGCATGCCATTCCGCGGCGGAGTCCCAGGTGTTCACCTGGTCGCCCGCGGTGATGAGCGCACGCGCCTGCGGCCGGTCCTTCAGCGCGGCCAGCGCCACTCGGGTCCAGTGCTCGGTGTGCCCGGTCTGGATATCCCCCATCGCGATGAGGCTGGTGCGCTGGGCGTCCGGATCGCAGGTGGTCACCGGCATCCAGCCGGAGTAGTTGGTCCCATCGCCCACCCGGTAGAGGTAGGTGGTTCCGGGCTGGAGCCCTGTAGCGGTCGCGCTGTGATGGGTGTGCTCGTACCCCGCGCCGCTGTCACGCGTGACGGAGTCACTCGCATCGACGGTGACGGTGTCGAAGCCCCAGGGGTTCGCGGTATCCGCTGAGACCTGCAGGTGGGGTGTCTGCACCTCGGGGGACGTCCGCCAGGTGACCGTGAGGGTCGTGGTGTTGTCCTCGGTGGGGTTCAGGGTGATGTGGTCAGGCTGCAGCCCGGGTTCTGAGCCGGCGGCTCGCGCTGCCGGATCCAGCCCCAGCACCGCGGCGGTGCCGAGTGTGCCGGCGCCCAGCAGGGTGCGGCGTCGCAGGTGGAGTTCACAGGTGGTGGTCATGACAGTCTCTCCTGGAGTCGTTTCGGGGGTCTGCACGGTTTCTGAAGGGGTCAGTCGGCGCGCTCGATGCCGCGCTCAACCTGCATCCGGTACAGGAACGCCGCCATCGCATCGCGGTTCACGTCCTGCAGCGGCCGGTAGGTCCCGTCCGACCAGCCGGTGGAGATCCCCTCCTCCTTCATCCAGGCGATCTCCAGCGCGAATTTCGAAGACCTGGAGACATCGGAGAACGGATCCGTGCTCGGCGCCGAGACTTCCGGCGAGCCCGCGTACCGGTACAGGAACGCCGCCATCGCATCGCGCGCGATCGGCTGCGTCGGACGGAACGATCCATCCGACCACCCCGTCGTGATGCCCTCCTGATGCGCCCACACGATGGCTGCATAGTGCTCATCTCCCGGCTTCACATCCGTGAAGGGCGACGATGCCGGAAGGTCCACCGCGGGCTCTCCCGCCATCCGATACAGGAAGGCCGCCATCGCGTCTCGGTTCACCCCCTCCAGCGGGCGATATGTGCCGTCGGCCCAGCCCTTGGCGATCCCCTCCTCGTAGGCCCACAGCATCGCCGCGAAGTGCTCATCGGACGGGTCCACGTCCACGAACGGCGAAACCGGGGCGGGCGCTTCGGCGACCGGGAATGTCACCGTCAGGGTGCGGGCGCGCTCCACGTCGTTCACGAGCACCGCGACCGTCGCGAGGGTGGTCGCGTAGCCGCCGGTGAGCTCGAGGTCATCGGTCAGTGGCACCACCTCGCCGTCCACGATGGCGCGGTCCAGCACCGTGACCTGACCGCTGCCGTTCACCGCCACCGCATCAGCGGCACCGGCATCCTGCGCATCGCCCAGGTAGGCACCGTCCTGAGCGGACCAGCGCACGGACACCGGCCAGGAGGCCGGCACGGAACGGTCGTCCTGCAGCACCGAGGCCTGCAGCTGTGCGACCTGACCGGGGCGCAGTGCCCACGGGCCCAGGATCTTGATGTCCTCGACGAAGGGGTTGACCTCGACGTCGAGCCACGTGCCATGGTTGTCGCGCCACAGCCCCTGCGAGGGGTCGATGCCCAGCATCGTCCAGCCCGAGAACCCGCCGCGCCCGGGGGTGGAGCTCGGGGACTTGCCGGCGTTGCCGTTGACGACGTGGGTGACACCGTCAACCTGGTAGACGTCGAACGCTCCCACCCCGGCGCCGAGCACCACGGTGGATTTCCCAGCCGCCTGCAGCTCCGCGGTCCACTTCTCGATCATCGCCGCGTCCTGCGGGTCTCGCAGCGCCGACTGATCCAGGATCGCATCGCGCGTGGGGTGGTGCATCGCGAGCACGACACCGGTGATGGAGTCGTCCTCGGCGGCCGCGTCGAGCTGTTCGCGCAGGAACTGCACCTGCTCCGGCATGTGCGAGATGATGTACGGCGCCGAGTTCAGGGTGATGATCCGGGTGCTGTCCACATCGGTGACCGTGTACAGGTCGCCGAACGCGTCCTGCCACGGCCCTAGGTCCTCGGCCTTCATCGCCTCATGGTTGCCGGGGACGTACTGCCACGGGATGCCGGAGTCGCCGAGCTCCTCATCGAGCACCCGCTGGGCGAGCTCGATATCGTCCACCTCGCCCTCGTCGACGAAGTCGCCCAGGATGATGATCCGGTCCGGCGCTTCGGCGACGAGCTCTCGTAGGCCCTCCCGTGCGGTCTGCACGAGTGCTGAATCCGGGTTCTCTCCCACGAACTGCAGATCGGAGATCACGGCGATGCGCAGCGGTTTGTCGTCGACCGATCCGGCCGGGGAGACCGCGGGGTCGTGGTAGATGGTGCCGCTGGGCATTTCGACCTCGGGAGCGCCGTGCGCCACCAGATCGCTGAACGCCACGGAGCCCTCGTACTGCTTGCGCGAGCCGGTCTCCATCAGCCGCACCCGCTGCAGGGTCAGCGGATAGGCGGTGCCAGCGGGGATGTCGAAGCTGACGGTCTGCCAGCCCTCAAAGGTGACGTACTGCGGAGCGGAGGCATTCACCTGGACGGTGGAGCCGTCACCGGCGCGCATCTGCAGGCGCGGCCAGGCACCGGTGCCGTCGCCGCGCATCTGCATGGTGATCCGCGTGGGCTGGCCCTCGATCTCGATCCCCCCGCCGGGCGCCACAGCGTAGGAGCCGCGGGTCCCGGTGGACTGGGTGAAGTCGTGGTTCAGCTCGATCGCCGTATCACCCTCCGGATCCTCAACCACCGCCAGCGAACCGGTGGCGCGATCCGACGCATGCGTCCACTGCGCGGCATCGGCCAGGTCCGTGATCGGAGCGGAGGAGGAGCCGACGGTGACCGGAATCTGGATGCGATGCTCGCCGACCGTGAAGGTCAGGACCGTGGAGCCGGAGTCGATCGTCGCACCGATGACGAGGGTGTTCCCGTCCAGCGGTTCGACGGTGTATCCCTCGGGGACGTCCACGTCGATATCGCGCACATCGATCGGAGCGGCGTATCCATCGCTGTCGTAGCCGGTCAGGGCGAGAGTTCCGGTCTGGTCGGCGTTCTCCAGGCTGATGGTGAGGGAGGAGGAGGTCAGGCGGGCCAGGTCGCCCAGGACCTCCATATCCAGCGTTCCTTCGGCGCCACCGCCGCTGACGCGAACCTGCACCGGACCGCGGGACGCTCCGGTGACCACACCGTCCGCATCCACGCTCGCCCGCGTCGCGTCGTCCACGCCCCACTCCTCAGGGCTGCCCTCGACCGGGGTGAGATGGTCGTCGACGCCGCGGGCCACCAAGTCGCGATGCAGGCCGGGGAACACGCGAGTGGCCCCATCGGCCGCCGTGACCGGGCGCACCCGGAAGGCATCCAGCTCCCCCGTCCCGGGGGTGATGACCACCCCGATGCCGTTGCCGTCGCTGCGCTCCTTCCCGTCGGAGGGGTCGTTGCGGACCTCCGGATCCTTCTCGCCGGGCTCGCGGGCGCTGAGGGTGGTGGAGCCGCCGCCGTCGAGGTTCAGCGCGGTGTGGGAGCCCAGCTGGGCCATGAGCTCGCCGAGCTCGGTGAGGGTCATGCCGCGCGAGTCAGTGCTGCGGCCGTCCACCACGGCCAGCACCAGACGACGCCCGTCCTGGCTGACGCCGGCCGCGGTGCGGGGATGCGCGTTGGGGTCCTTGCTGACGACGGCGGCGCCGTCCTGCACCAGGTATGCCCCGGAGCCGATGCCCACCACGGGGTTCGCGAGGTCGGTGAGGATCGAGTGCTCGATCTGCACCGAGGCGCCGTCGGGGAGGGATGCGAGCACATCGGCGGCGGGCCCCGGCCGGGCGGCCACCACACGCACGCCCTCGGGGATCACCTCGTCCGAGACGGGCTGGCTCCGCATGACCTTGCCCTGGGCATCGACCCACACCTCGATGCCGGACGCCGCAGCGTCGTCGTTGCGGGTCAGACGCTGATGCTCGCCCCAGTGGTGGGTGAACAGTGCCACCTCATCGCTCTCGATACCGAGCGGGTTCACGCCGCCCAGCATGAGGGTTTCGCCGCCCGCGACCACGCTGCCGCGGGTGATGGCCTCGGTGATCATGGCGACGTTGTCCTCACTGATCATGAGGGCGTTCGGAGCACCATCGGAGGACTTGATCAGACCGTCTTCCTCGTCGAGCCCGATCCCAATCGGCGCGCCCGAATCGTTGATGTCGAAGAAGTCGCCGTTGACCGCGGCGGCGACGCCCTGGGAGGCGTCGGTCAGCTCCGTGAGGGTGCCGGTGTCAGCCACCTTCCCGGTGTAGAGGTAGTCCATCGAGACGGCCTCATGCGAGAGATCGATGTCCAGCACGGCACCGCGCTGCCAGCCGCCCGGCTCGAGGCGCTCCCACTGCGTGAGGACCACCCCGGGGCCGATGACCGTCTCTTCCTGCTGGGTGACGACCGCCCGGCCGCCCATCGTCAGGTCGAGGTATCCGTGTCCGCCGACGATGCTGCCGGGCTCGACATCGGTGTCCGGGGCGCCCGCGGGCAGCGCGCCGGGGTTGTCGGCCACGGCGACCATACGGGGGGCGAGGGTCGGCTCGTCGACCTGGGCATCGGGAGCGGCCGGGTCTGCGGGCGCCGTGACTGTCGGCTCCGGGTCCGTGCTCGGATCGGCGTAGGCGAGGGGACCGTAGGCGCCCAGGCACCCAGCAGCCAGGGCGAATGTGGCCAGAGAGGCGAGGCGACGGCGGAGATCGAGGTCGAAGATCGGGCGACGAGTGCTCACGGAGGATCCTTCGCAGGGCAGGACGCAGCTCGTGCACCGGGCGCGACGGCGCGGCAGGGCACGAGCGGGCGACGGGGGATGGGAGGGAGCGCGGCTTTCCTGGCGGACCTGGCGGACCGCGCATGACCAGTGAAGACGACGCGCGTGACCGGTGGTGATCCCTTCGGTGAACACCATGCGACCCCTTCCGGGCCCCCACACGAACACAGGCCGACGGCGCTTCGCTACGATCGGGAGGCCGCACTCTCCCACCGCCCTCTCCCGCCGCTCTCCCAACCTCCCCGCAGGAGCCCGCCATGGTCATGCCGTTGTTCAGCCGCCGCCCCACCGTGCCCGCGAAGGACGGCGCGAGCTGGCCGCATGTGATCATCATCGGCGGCGGCTTCGCCGGGGCGCATGCGGTGATGGCGCTGCGGGATGTACGAGTGCGGGTGACGCTGATCGACCGCAATGTGTACAAGACCTTCCAGCCGCTGCTCTACCAGGTGGCCACCGCCGGGCTGAACCCGGGGGATGTGACGATGTTCCTGCGCGGGCTGAGCCTGAAGGTGCCCAATATGCGCTACCGCCAGGGCGAGGTGGTGGGCGTAGATCCGCAGCGCAAGGTGGTGCGCCTGGACGAGGGGCAGGAGGCCCCGCAGGAGCTGGCCTACGACTACCTGCTGCTCGCCAACGGTGCGACCACGACGTTCTTCGGCACTCCGGGGGCTGAGGAGCACGCGATGCCGATGTACACCCGCAGCCAGGCCCTGGCGATCCGCGACCGGATCTTCTCCGAGCTGGAGCGCTCCTCCCGCGAGGCTGCGCCCAGCAGCGACCGCCTGCACGTGTGCATCGTGGGCGGCGGCCCCACAGGCGTAGAGATCGCCGGGGCGCTCGCCGACTTCCGGCAGCAGGAGCTGGACATCCTCTACCCCGAGATGGATCCCGGCACACTGCAGATCACCGTGATCCAGCGCGGCCAGGATCTGCTCAAGGGATTCGCCGACACCTACCGCGACTACGCGGCGCAAGAGCTCGAGGATCGCGGGGTGCTGCTGCGCCTGGGGCATGGCGTCAAGGAGGTGGGCTACGACCACGTGATCCTCGATGACGAGCGGGTGCTCGAGTCCGATGTGACGATCTGGGCGGCCGGGGTCGCGATCGCCGAGGACGTGGCCGACTGGGGTTTCCCGCAGGATGACCGCGGTCGGATCATCGTCGACGAGCATCTGCAGGTGCAGGGCTTCCCGGGTGTGTATGCGGCCGGGGATGTGGCCGGCGGGGAGCATGCCCTGGCGCAGCTCGCCCAGCCCGCGATCCAGACGGGGCAGGGGGCGGCCCGCTCGATCGCGGCGGATGTGGCCGGGAAGCCCGCCCGCCCCTTCCGCTACCGGAACCTCGGCACGATGGCCACGATCGGCCGCCACGCCGCGATCGCGGAGCTGCCGTTCCCGCTGATCAAAGGGCTCTCCGGCTCCATCGGCTGGTTCTCCTGGCTGGGTGTGCACATCACGAAGATGATCGGGCACCGCAATCAGCGGGCAGTGGCGATGAACCTGCTGTCGCTGTACGGCGGCACACGCGCCACGCATCAGCCGAACCCGGTGGTCGGCGAGGTGGATTCGGTCGAGGCCGCGCGCGTGTTCGAGGCGGAGGCCCAGGCGCGGAAGTTCGGCCGCGGCGCCGGAGCCCGCGAGGACTCTGATCAGGTCATCGAGGGGCGCGACGGCGAGGCGCCCGAGCCGCGATGAGCGCCAGGAGGCGGTCCACGTCCTCCCGCAGAGGGCCGGCGGGGTCCGCCTCCCGGGCTTGCTCCGCACCGTCGGCGTTCTCCGGTCCGACGGGCGGTGCGTACAGCGCGTCGCTGCGGGCGGCGGCCAGGCGTGCGGCGGCCTCCCGATCCTGGGGGCCCACGGTGATGCCGCGCGCGGCGATCTGATCCAGCAGCTCGCTCAGAGCCACGGAGGGTGGCAGCGCAGGATCGAGCTGGAGCCCCCGGGCCCCGCGGCGGGCGGTGGCCTGCTGGATCTCGCCCCAGGCCAGCTGGGCGGCCTCGCGCCGGCGCGCCTCGGCAGGCCCGTCGGCCGTGCGCAGGTCAGCCCAGGTGTGCTCGCGGGCGGCGCGGGCTCGCGCCCGGGCGGCGAGCCAGCCAAGGGTTCCGGCGAGCGTGGCGAGGGCGAGCAGCCCGCTCCCCCAGGCAAGGCTCGAGCCCTCACGCCGGGGCCCCGACTCCCCGTCGGCACTCCCCTGCGGTGTCGTCGTCTCCTCCGCGCTCGTGCTCGGGTCCTCGGACTCGGACTCCTCACTGGTCTCGGACTCCTCGGGGGCCTCCGGAACCTGCGGCTCGGGGGCGGTCGTGGACCCGGCATCCGGGGTGTCCGGCTCGGGCTCGCCTCCCTCGGGGGTGCTGAGGGGTGCGGGCTGGATGGCGCCTCCCGCGGCCGCCGGGGTGGGTTCGAAGCGCACCCAGCCGATCTGGGGGCCGAACCACACCTCCGGCCAGGCGTGCGCATTCGCGGTCGTGACCACGTACTCGTCCCCGTCGGCCGTGCCCGGTGTGAAACCGATGACCACCCGGGTGGGGTAGCCCTGGGCGATCATCATCAGAGCGAAGGTCGCGGCGAACTGCTCGCAGTACCCGATCCGGTCCTCGAGGAATGATTCCAGCGGGTCCTGCCCGGGCGGGGTGCGGACCGTGAGGGAGTAGCCGAAGGAGCTGCGGAAGTACTGCTGGAAGGCGAGTGCCGTGTCGTAGGCGGTGTCGGCGCCCGTCTCCTCGACGACCTGGGCGGCGAGGTCGGCGGCGGGCTGCGGGACCTCGTCGGGGTCGATATAGCCGCTCTCGAAGGGGGCTGCGAGCACCCCCGGATTCACGGCGCGCAGGTCATCGGGGGTGAAGGGGTTCGTCTCGGCCCCCACCCAGTACGTCTGTCCTGAGAGGGTGAGGTTGCGCCCGGAGACCAGGATTTGCCCGGCCCCCTGCCGCACGTACATGGCGTTCTCGAGCCGCGGCTGATCGGCGGCGATGGCGCGCACCGCATCGGGGGTCGGCAGGCGGCCACCGCCCATGTCGGTGGGCTCGATCGAGTAGTTGACCAGCTCGCCGCCCCCGATCGGAGAGCCGGTATCGCGTGCCGCGGAGAACTCGCTGCCGAGGTCGTCGTCGGGATGCGTCGCGCCATCGGCGGTGAACGCCTCCCCGTCGAAGCGGTTCAGAGTGTTCATCCGCAGATAGGAGGGTTCAGCGGCGTCGGTGGAAAAGCGCAGCACCTCCGTGGAATCCGGCTGCAGGAGACTGCGGCGCACCGAGACGTCATCGTCGATCATCACCGGTCCGAGCGCCGGCCCCACCCCCGATCCCTGCTTCACGGTGTCCAGGTTCACGGGGAAGCGCGTGGCGGTGAGGACAGGCAGACGTTGGGCGAGCCCGGGGGTCAGGGCCGCCACGAGGCCGACGCACAGCGCCGCCGCCCCCAGGGTCAGTAGCGGGCGAGGCAGTGGCCCGGCCTGGGGGCGAGGATCGCCCGCGAGGTAGCGCGGATCCCCGTGCAGGGTGCGGGTCAGCAGGATCAGGGTGGCGCCGAGGATTGGGCCGGTGACCGCCCAGCCGGTGACGCCGCCGGGATGGTGCAGGGCCGGCAGCGCGATCGCGCCCAGCAGGGCGAGCGCCACTGGGGTGTGCCAGCCCAGGTCCAGGTAGGCGAGGTCCAGGATCAGCACCAGCAGCGCCAGCAGGGCGACGACGAGCACGGTGCCCGGGCCCTGCAGCTGCACGGGCGCCACCCCGGTGGCGAGCTCCGCGATCCCGGCGCGCAGAATCTGTGGCTGCGCGGCGAGCAGACCGCGCAGTCCCTCGGCACCCTCCAGCAGCCCCTGGCTCAGTTCGAGCCAGGCCAGCAGAGCGACGACGAGCAGGCCCTGCAGCACGGGGACCAGCAGCGGTCGCGGCACGATCACGCGCAGCACCACCCCGCCGCCGATCACGACGACGGACGGCAGCAGGATCCGGGCGAACCAGGCGCCGTCAGCGATGAGCAGATCCAGCGGCGCAGCAGCCAGCAGCACCGCGAGCATCAGCAGCAGCGCCCTGCCCACCAGGTGCGCACCGGTCAGGGCGGGGCGGCCCAGCAGGGGGCTCATCGGCGCACCTCATGATCCGGTGCGGTGACTGCCAGGAGGGCATCCAGCGCGTGGCCGGTGCTGCCGCGCACGAGCTCCCAGGCCCCGAGGCAGCCGCGCACCGGCTCGGCTGCGAGCTCTGGGGCCGACGGGTCCGCGGGCTCTGAGGCAAGGGCCAGGGCGATGCGGCGGGCGGCGCGGCCGGCGTAACGGTCGAGGTCCAGGCCCGCGAACGGCTCCCGGTCATCGATGCCGAGGGCGATCGCGTAGGCGGTGTGCCCGGCGGCGTGGTCACGTCCGCGTCCGCTCGCGGGGTCGTCGTCGAAGCCGGTATCGGCGAGGGCCAGCAGGCCCGTGCGGGCGGCGAGGGCATCGGCTTCGGTGCGCAGCGGGGAGCCGGTGCTGCGGCCATCACGCCCGGGGGTGCGGGTGATCTCATCGCCGGAGGCGTCCAGCACACGGGTCTCCCAGCCGGCCTGGCTGAGAGCCTGCAGGAGACTCGCCGCATGGGAGACCAGGCGGTCCTCGAGGGCGGGGGTGAGCGCGGTACGACCGGTGGTGTCCAGGATGATCACGGCACTGCGGGCGGAGGCAGGCTCCTCCTCGCGGGTCATGAGGCGGCCGGTGCGGGCGCTCGCACGCCAGTGGACGCGGCGGATGTCGTCCCCGGTGGCATAGGGGCGGGCAAGGGGCCCGATCTCCCCGGGTCCGGCCGCGCCGTGCGCCTCCGTTCCTGCCTCGGCGGCGATCCCGGCGCGGCGCAGGGCGGGGGCGCTGATCTGCTCCACGGCGGGCAGGCCGATCAGCTGCAGGTCATCGGTCTCGGTGCGGCGCAGGTGCAGCACGCCGAGGAGGTCGCGCACCAGGATGCTGCGCGGCCCCAGGGGGTGGGTGCCGCGACGTTCGACGGCGAGCAGGTGGTCCATGCGCGGCCCGAGCGGCAGATCGCCCTGCCCGCCGAGCGCCGCCGGGAGGTGCTCGCGCACCACGCCGCGGCCGAGCGGCAGGATCGTGATCGGGGCGCGCGCGGCCAGGCGCAGCCGCACCCGGGCCGTGCCCCCGGCGGGCACGGCGTCATCGAGCAGCTCGCGCCGCAGGTGCAGGCCGGGGCTGATCACGGCCATGCACAGGGCGCCGAGCAGCAGAATCAGCAGCAGCGCGGCGGCGATCTGGCGGGCTGCGACCAGGCCCGTGATGTCACCGGCAAGCCACAGCAACGGCGCGGCCACGGCCAGGACGATGCCACGGCCGGTGGGCCGCAGCACGGTGCCGGGGCGCGGGGTCACGTCTGCGGGGTGCTCACGAGGACCTGCCGCAGCACATCGCCCGCATCGGCCCCGCGGGAGAGGGCCTGCGGCGTCAGGTGCAGACGGTGGCCCCACACCGGCATGATGACCTCCGCGACATCCTCCCCGGTGACGAAGGTGCGCCCGGCGAGCGCAGCATGGGCCTTCGCGGCGCGCACCAGGTGCACGGCCGCGCGCGGAGAGGCGCCGAGCGCCACCTGCGGATGCTGCCGGGTGGCGGCGGCCAGGCGCACCACATGATCCAGCAGCACCGGGGAGGTGTAGACGTGGCGCACAGCGTGCACCTGCTCGGCCACCCGCTGCGGAGTGGTGCGCGGGGTGATCGCATCCAGCAGGTCCCGGTCCCCGGTGGGCACCGGCGCGGTCTGGGCGGCGAGCATCCGCGCTTCGGAGGGGGCCGACGGGTATCCCATCGAGGTCTGGGCGAGGAAGCGGTCGCGCTGTGCCTCCGGCAAGCGGTAGGTGCCCTCCATCTCCACAGGGTTGGCGGTGGCGACCACCATGAACGGCTCGTCCAGCGCGTAGGTGGTGCCGTCGACGCTGACCTGCCGCTCCTCCATGGCCTCGAGCAGCGCCGACTGGGTCTTCGGGGAGGCGCGGTTGATCTCGTCAGCCAGCAGGATCTGGGTGAACACGGCGCCGGGGCGGAACTCGAACTGGCCGCTGGCCTGGTTGAACACGCTCGCGCCGGTGACATCCCCGGGCAGCAGGTCCGGCGTGAACTGGATGCGGTGGCGCTTCGCGCCGAGCGCTGCGGCGAGGGACTTGGCGAGCATGGTCTTGCCCACCCCGGGGATGTCCTCGATGAGCAGGTGGCCCCCGGCCAGAAGCACCAGCACCGCGGTACGGGCGGCCGCCTCCTTGCCCTCGACCACCGTGGTGATCTGGGCGATGACGTCATGAGCCGCCTCCGCGATGGCCGTGGCCTGCGGCTCACTCAGCATCGGCACCTCTGCCGCCCGATCGAGCATTCCCGCGCCTCCTGCCCCGCTGTGACGTCGATGTTCACAAAGAATTCTTCTTCCATCCGGGCTGGGGCTCCACCTGCGCCTTCCCGGTCCGTACAGTATGACGGGTGGTTCCCGCCCGCCGGGCGGTTCGTCGACACAGGAGAGGACCAGAGATGAGCGCGCGAGGCTGCACTGCACCGATGCGACGGGGGGCTGCTGCCATGCTGGTAGCCGCGTGCATCGCGATGCCGACCTCGGCGAGCGCTCTGGCGACCTTCCCCGCCGAGCCGCAGCAGGAGCTGGGCGACTGTCAGGGCCAGCCGACCTCGGTGAGTGTTTCGCCCGACAGAGTGAGCGTCGGTGAGACCGTGACGATCACCGGCACGTGCTTCCCCACCCGTGCCTCAAGCGACCTGAACGTCAACACCCCGAGCGGTCCGAAGCCCCTTCCGGTGACCACGGACGGTTCCGGGTCCTTCACCAAGACGTTTACGACGGAGGAGGCGGGCTCGCACACCGTCACCGTGGTGATCAACGGCGAGGACGCCAACGGCAGCTTCGAGGTGCTCGCGCCGGAGGATCCGGGCGAGGACGAGCCCGGCGAGGACGAGCCCGGCGAAGACAACCCCGGCGAAGACAACCCCGGCGAAGACAACCCCGGCGAAGACAACCCCGGCGAAGACAACCCCGGCGAAGACAACCCCGGCGAAGACAACCCCGGCGAAGACAACCCCGGCGAAGACAACCCCGGCG
>NZ_JALLAL010000053.1:0-18168 GCF_023062615.1 Brachybacterium sp. Marseille-Q7125
GGGACCGGCTGTGAGGCGTGGGCCGGCTGTGAGGCGGGGGTTGGATGCTGGTCTGAGGCGGTGGGGGCCAGCGGCACGGTGGCGCACACACGGAAGCCGCGGGAGGGCAGGGGGCTGGCCTGCAGCGTCCCGCCGAACACGGACATGCGCTCGCGCATGCCGGTCAGGCCGTGACCCTGCCCATCGGCCGCAGGGTCGGTCCCCTGACCGTCATCGATGACCTCGATCATCAGCTGCTCGGCGGTGCGGTCGATGCGCACGCTCGCCGCCGCCTCGGGACCGGCGTGCTTGAGCACATTGGTCAGCGACTCCTGTACCAGGCGGAACAGGGACAGTCCCAGTGCCTGCGGGAGATCATCCAGCGGCCCCGTGCGCTCGAGGGTGACCGGCAGCCCGGCACTGCGCACACGCTCCACCAGCTCATCGAGCATCTCCGGGCCCGGCTGGGGACCGAAGCTCGTCTCCTCCTCCTGCCGCAGCACTCCGAGCAAGGACCGCATATCCGCGAGCGCTGCCCGCCCGGTCTGCCCGATGGTGCCCAGCACCTCTCTGGCCCGCTGCGGATCCTGCGAGGCGACGAACCGGCCGCCATCGGCCTGCGCGATGATCACCGACAGCGAGTGCGCGACCACGTCATGCATCTCCCGGGCGATCCGCGCCCGCTCATCGGCGACGGCGAGGGCAGTGCGCTGCTCGCGCTCGCGCACCGCCTGCTCGGCCCGATCACGATGCAGAGCGACCTCGCGCATCCGGGCGCGCTGCAGGTTCGCCACCGCCCACACCGCGATCACGGAAATGGTGCCCACCACCATCAGCCCGCCGAAGGTGACCAGGCCCGCGAGGGGGCTGCCGTACTCGCCCACCGTCGCGGTGATGCCCCACTGCACGGCCTGGACCAGCACCCCCAGCAGACCGGCGCAGATCCCGATGATGTGCGCGGCGGTGGTGCCGTACGCGATGGCGCAGAACATGGCGTAGAACGTCATGACGTCGCCGATGACGACTGGCACGTTCACGACCACATGGGCCACGGCGAGGGCACCGATGATGATCACCCCCAGCAGGGGCCGGGTGCGGCACAGCGGGCCGGCGGCGATCATCGGGACGCTGAACAGCGTCCACCAACTCGTCGTCCCGGTGACCAGGGAGAACAGCAGCACCAGCAGGCTCGCGCCGCCAAAGATGATGAGGTCCACGGTGGTGGGATGCTCGATGATCCAGCGAAAGGGGTCCCGAGCCGGACGCTGCGTCGAGGGCAGCGCCGTATCAGGGCTCATCGGATCGCTCATGCGTCGAGATTACGGTGCGCCCGCGCGGCGGGACGTCCGCCCCCGGTCGGACATGCGGCGCAGCAGGTCGAGGCACGGGTCACAGCAGGCGCTGGGGTCCCTCCAGCAGCTCGGGGCCCTCATTGCCCACCTTTCCCACCGCCGGGTCCACCTCCCGCACCATCAGCAGAGCATCATCCATCAGGTGGGAGTCCTCGCGGATCCAGTCCGCGGCGGCGTGCCGGTCATCCATCTGCGGATCCAGCCATGCATCGACCTGCTCGCGTGGGAGCATCACCGGGGTGCGGTCGTGGATCTCGCGCAGATCCGCGGTGGCTTCGCGGGTGATGATCGTGGCCGAGAGCAGGAAGGCACCATCCTCGCTCGCGGCGGGGCCGTCATGGCCGCCGGGCCCCTTCCCCCAGGACACCAGGCCCGCCATGAACAGCGGGGAGCCGTCTTGCCGGGCGATGAAGAACGGCTGCTTGCGCGCACCCTGCGGGCCACGCACCCATTCGTAATACCCGTCCATCGGGATGATCGCCCGGTAGCGCGCAAGAGACCCGCGGAAGCTGGGCTTGTCTTCCAGACTCTCCCGCCGCGCGTTGAAGGTCCGCGAGGAGAACGAGACATCCTTCGCGAACGGCGGCAGCAGTCCCCAGCGTGCGATCCGCAGCGCACGCAGCACCTCCCCGGAGTCGCGGTCCACCGATTCGGTGACCACGTAGATCGGTGCCGTGGGCGGAATGTTCCAGCGATCGCGCAGATGCGGATTCGCCAGATCCACCGCCTTCAGGTCATCGACCAGCGGTTCGATCTCTTGGAAGAAGGCGAAGCGCCCGCACATCTCAGGCGTCCCGCGAACGGTCCGCGGAACCCTGCGGTGAATCCTCCGCCGACTCCGGCGCGGTGTTCTGGTCGCTTGCGGCACCGGTGTCGATACCCGGCTCGCGCTGCGGGCTCAGGCGGCTGTCCTCGCCGGTATACGCCTCACGGTCATGGTGGAGGTTCCGCAGGCGGATATCGCGGCCCTCGTCAACGATCTGCTCGTACTTCTCATCGGCCTTGATCGCGGCGGCATCCTCTCGCAGCGGCAGGGTCAGGGACTTCTCCGCGGGGCGCCCGGACTCGAGCTCCTGGGCCCGTTCGAACTCGGCGTCGACCTCGGTGCCCATCACGATCACGATGTTCATCACCCACAGGGCGAATAGCACCGCCATCACACCGCCGATCGCGCCGTAGCTGGAGTAGCCGGCCACAGTGGTCATGTAGATGCTCAGCGCCACCGCTGCGATGATCACGCCGAGGATCGCGAACACGCCGCCGGGGGAGATGAAGCGGTAAGGCTTTTCGATGTTCGGGGCGCCCCAGTACAGCAGGGAGATCAGCGCGAAGGCGAGCACGAGGATCACCGGCCACTTCGCCCACGTCCAGATGGGCAGGAAGGATTCGGTGAGGAATTCCAGCAGCCCGGTGGCGCCGATGGTGGAGGCGATCGGCCCCAGCAGGCCCTCCACGATGGTCTGCGACAGCAGCAGGGAGATCATGATCGCCAGCATCCCCAGGATCATCGCGAGCGTCAGCAGCAGCATGGTGCCGTTCATCTTGATCGCGCCGCGGCCCTCGGGGATCTCGTAGATCAGGTTGGCCACGCGCCCGTAGGCCTTGATGTACGCCGAGGCGGACCACAGGGCGGTGGCGATACCGATGATCAGCGCGATCGTGCCGCCCGTGGCAGAGCCCATCAGCGAGTTCACGGTGTCGCGGATCGCGTCATCGGCCCCGAGCCCGCTGCCGCCGGCGGCGGAGTTCACCAGATCCACGAGCATGTCTGCGATCTGATCCTTCAGGTCCGCCAGCAGCAGTGTGGCCAGCGAGAACATGGCCAGCAGCGTCGGCGCGATGGACAGCACCATGAAGTAGGTGAGCTTCGCAGCCTGGTCGGTGCCCTGGTCCTTCATGAACTCGGACAGGACCCGCTTGGCCATGTACTTCACGGTGGACCCGCTCAGCTTTTGTGAGTCATCGGTGGAGGTGGAGGAGTCGGCCATGGATGCTCCTGGGGGATCAGGCGGGACGCGGCGGTCGGCAGCCATCTTGCCATGCGCAGAGGTCTGAAGAGTTATCCACAAGCGGCGGGGATCGTCCCACACGACGGCCCTCGTACCCCTACAGTGTCCACGGAGATGCGATCTGCATCACGTGCAGCGTGGGGCTGTGCGTCATGTGTCGCAGGGAGTCGACGTCGCCAGGAAGGGGATGAGGGGTGGACGCTGTCGCCGTCATCGAGGAGGAGTCGCGCGAGCTGATCCGCCGACGCGGTCTGGACGCGCGGGCCGATCAGCTCGAGCCGCTGATCCGCGAGGTCCTCGCCGACTACGATCGCCGCTCCTCCTCAGGTGAGGTGCCCGTACTGCGGGCCGATGAGGACACCGTCGTCGCTGAGGTCGCCGCCCGGATCGGCGGATTCGGGCCGCTGCAGGAGCTGATCGATGATCCGGTGATCGAGGAAATATGGTTGAACTCGCCATCGGAGGTCTTTGTCGCACGCAACGGCCGCAGCGAGCTGACCACCATTGTGCTCAGCGACGACGAGGTGCGCGGGATCGTGGAACGGATGCTGGTCAGCTCCGGGCGGCGCCTGGACCTGTCCACCCCGTTCGTGGATGCGCTGCTGCCCGACGGGTCGCGCCTGCACGTGGTCATCCCCTCGGTCACCCGGGCGCACTGGGCGATCAACATCCGCAAATTCGTCGCCAAGGCCCATGACCTCGAGGGGCTCGTGGCGCTCGGCTCGCTGACCCCGCAGGCGGCAGCGTTCCTCGATGCGGCGATCGCCTCCGGGCTGAACCTCATCGCCTCCGGCAGTACAGGGGCAGGCAAAACCACCTTCCTGCGCTGCCTCGCCCAGTCGATCGGACCGCGCGAACGCGTGGTGACCATCGAAGAGGTCTTCGAACTGAACCTCGCGCTGCGGGACGTGGTCGCGATGCAGACGCGCCAGGCGAACCTCGAAGGCACCGGGGAGATCTCCATGCGCCGCCTGGTCAAAGAGGCGCTGCGCATGCGGCCCAGCCGCATCATCGTCGGCGAGGTGCGTGAGGCCGAGAGCCTGGACATGCTGATCGCTCTGAACAGCGGTCTGCCGGGGCTCGCGTCGATCCACGCGAACTCCGCCCGCGATGCCGTGACGAAGCTGTGCACTCTCCCGTTGCTCGCCGGGGAGAACGTCTCCAGCCGCTTCGTGGTCCCCACGGTCGCAAGCGCCATCGACCTCGTTGTGCACCTGGACATTCTTCCGGATGGTCGACGGCGCGTCCGGGAAATCGTCGCGCTCTCGGGACGCGTCGAGGATGAGGTCATCGAGATCACCGAGGTGTTCGCCCTGCGCGAGGGCAAGCTCGCGCGCAGCCAGGGGCACCCGCCGCATGCCGAGCGCTTCGCCCAGGCGGGCTATGACCTGAGCGCCCTGCTGGGACGGCAGGTGGCGGCATGAGTGACGGCGCGTTCCTGGGGCTCATCGCGGGACTGGGCCTGCTGTCGATCTGGTGGTCGATGTGGGAGCAGGAGGACCGCCCCGCACGCCGCGGCCCCCTGGCCCGGGCGATGGATGATCTGCGCGATGACCTGGTGAAAGTGGGGCTCGGCACCGTGCCGCCCGCCGCGGTGCCGGCCCTCAGCGCCGGCTTCGGGCTGGTGGTCGCAGCTGTCCTGTGGGCGATCTCCAGCGCCGTGGTGCCCGCGCTCGCGATCGGGCTGGTCAGTTCGATCATCCCGGTGCTCGTGCTGCGCGGAGCGGCCCGACGGCGCACCACGGCGATGCGTGAGGTGTGGCCGGAGGCGGTGGACCACATCAACTCCGCAGTCCGCGCCGGCCTGTCCCTGCCGGAGGCCCTGGTTCAGCTCAGCCATAAGGGCCCGGAGGAGCTGCGCCCGGCCTTCGCCGAGTTCTCGCTTGACTACCAGGCCAGCGGCGACTTCGCCGCGAGCCTGGATCGGCTCAAGATTCGCCTGGCGGATCCGGTGGGTGACCGTATCGTCGAGGCCCTGCGCATCACTCGCGATGTGGGCGGAACAGATCTCGGCGGTCTGCTGCGCACCCTGTCCGCCTTCCTGCGCGAAGACGCCCGTACCCGCGCCGAGCTCGAGGCTCGGCAGTCCTGGACCGTGAACGCCGCCCGGCTCGCGCTGGTGGCTCCCTGGGTGGTGCTCGCCCTCATGGCCACCCGCCCGGAAGCGGCCCAGGCCTATGACTCCAGCGCCGGGCTGGTTCTGATCATCACCGGGGCCGGGGTGTCCGTGATCGCCTACCGGGTGATGCTTCTGATCGCTCGCCTGCCCCAGGATGAGCGGGTGCTGCGATGAGCCTCACCGGTGACGTTCTTGCGGGCATGCTGCTGGGCCTGGTGCTCGGCGTCGGGCTGTGGCTCGTCCTCAGCCGCCTGCCCGGTCTGCGCACGCGCGATCTCGATGTGCGCATCGACCCCTACCTACGCCGTGCCCCCTCGGCTGCGCTGCTGGGCACCCCACGGCGGCGTGGGCGCACTCGCGTGGTGGTGGAGAACCTGCTCGGCCCGGTCGCGGCCAAGGGGATCGGCATCCTCGAACGGCTCACCGGGGGAGCGGAGCAGCTCGAGCGCCGACTGCGCCTGGCCGGGCGCCGCATCAGCACCGACTCCTTCCGGGTCGAACAGGTGGTGCTGGGAGCCATCGGCCTGGTGCTCGGGCTGGTGGTGGCCCTCGCCGCGATCACCCTGCGTGGCGCGAGCCCACTGCTGGGCCTGGTCATCGTGGCCCTGGGAGCGCTCAGCGGCGTGCTGCTGCGCGACTACCTGCTGGGCGTGGAGATCAAGCGCCGCGCCTCCCGCATGGCCCGCGAATTCCCCACCGTCGCGGACCTGCTGGCCCTGGCCGTGGCAGCAGGGGAAAGTCCGATCGCCGCTATGGAACGCGTGGCCCGCACCTCCCACGGGGCACTGCCCGACGAGTTCGCGGCCACCGTCGCGGATATCCGCTCCGGAACCAGCATCGCCCAGGCCCTCGCCTCCCTGGGAGCTCGCACCCCGCTGGAGGCACTGAACCGGTTCGGCGAAGGCGTATCCATCGCGATCGAGCGCGGCACCCCGCTCGCCGAGGTGCTGCGCGCCCAGGCACAGGATGCCCGTGAAGCATCCAAGCGCGACCTCATGGAACTCGCCGGTCAGAGGGAGATCTTCATGCTGGTTCCGGTGGTGTTCTTCGTCCTGCCGCTGGTGATCATCTTCGCGATCTTCCCTGGCCTCGCGGTGCTGGAGATCTCCCTCTAGCCCGCGCGTCACCGACCCGAGCCGTAGCCCCCAGACCACCCAATCGACCGCCCAGACCATTCACCACCGACCAGATCATCGACCGACCAGACCATTCATCAGCCGATACAGAGTCATCTCAGCACCGAAGGAGAGCATCATGACCGTCCACCGCACCCGCCTGCAGCGCACTCCTGCCGCTTTGTCCCGTGGCCGCAATGGTCTCGGCCCGGCTACCGCCCGCCTCGCATCCCGACTGGCAGCCCGCCTGAACTCAGACCGCGGTGACGTGCCCGGCTGGGTGCTGATCACCCTCATGACCGCCGGGATCGTCGTGGCCCTGTGGGCGGTGGCCAGCGAGCAGATCGTGCAGATCTTCGAGAACGCGATGGCGCCGTTCCTCGGCGGCAGCCTCTGAGCCACGCGCATGACGAGCTCTGCCCAGCAGCGTGCAGCGCAGCTCCGCCGATGGCGTGAGCGCCTGCGCGATGACCGGGGCTCGGCGGTCGCCGAGTTCCCGATGATCGCGGTGCTCATCGTGATGACCGCCCTGCTCATCGTCCAGTCCGCGCTGATCATCCACACCCGCAACTCGCTCATCGACGCGGCGGTGCAGGGGGCGCGGCACGCCTCCCTCGAGGGCTCGGATCCCTCCGACGGTGCGCAGCGCGCGGAGGAGCTCATCGCCCAGCGTTTCGGGGATAGCTTCGCTGCCGAGGCCACCGCGGCACAGGACGCCGACGGGATGATCCGGGTGGAGGTTACGGCCACGCTTCCGCTGGTCGGACTGTTCGGGCCTGCTGGCTCCCTGCGTGTGGATGGCAGGGCGCTGGATGAGGAGGCATGGTGATGCATCACGACTCCTCACGAACCCGATCAATGCTGGAGAGCCCGTCGGCAATGCAGGAGCGCCCACCGGCACTGCTGGAGAGCCCACCGGCATTACTGGAGAGCGGACCTGCACGACCGCGTCGGGAGCACCGCGCGCGCCCGCTACCCCGTGGGCGGCATCTGCGCCCAATACGTCCACTGCGCCTGCGCCTGCTGCGCGCCGAGCGGGGCAATGCGCTCGTGGAGTTCGTGGTGCTCTCCGCGGCGCTGCTGATCCCCTCGCTGTACCTCGTGCTCACGCTCGGCAACGTTCAAGCAGCTGCATTCGCCGCCGACACCATCTCGCGTGACGTGGCTCGGATCCACGCGATGGAGCAGGATCCGGCGCGGGCTCAGCAGCGCGCCCAGGCGCACACGGCGCTGATCCTCGAGGACTACGGCCTGGCCAGCAGTGACGTGACCGAGGTGTCCTGCAGCAAGGACCCCTGCGCGACCCCCGGCGGGACCGTCGGCGTGCAGGTGAGAATTCCCGTGCCCGTGCCCGGGCTCGGCATGATCCTGGGGGATGTGGGCCCGGTGTCCGTCGGCGCCTCCCACCTGCTCGAGGTGGACCAGTACCGGCAGGTGGAGCCATGAGCGAGCATCTGGCGCGCCTGCGGGAGCGGATCGCAGGCACCTCCGGGTCGATGACCATCCTGACCACGGGCGTGCTCGTGGTGCTGCTCATGGTCATCGCCGTGGGCACCGCGGTGACCGGTGTTCAGCTAGAGCGCAACGGCCTGCAGCATGCCGCGGACGCCGCAGCCCTCGCCGCCTCCCAGGCGGTGGACCCCTCCGAGATCTACCGCGCCGGAGAGGGCAGCGTCATCTCGCCACCCGAAGCGCGGCAGGCCGCTGCAGATCACCTGGCCGCCTATCCCCTCGACAGCGACCGGGTCGAGGGAGTGGAGATCCTCGGGGTGACGGTTGCGGCCGATGGGACCGTGCATGTCGTGCTCGCCGCCCGAGCGCACCCGCCCCTGCTCAGCTGGTTCAGCCGGGAGACCGGGATGACGATTCCGCTGACCGTCACTGGAGAGGCCCGCGCCCGATGACCCGCACCATCCTGCTCGCCCCCGACAAGTTCAAAGGCACCCTGAGTGCCGCCCAGGTGGCTGCGGCGCTGCGCCACGGGATCACCGCCACAGATCCCCATCTCGAGGTGCTGACCTGCCCGATCGCCGACGGAGGAGATGGCACGGTCGATGCCGCGCTCGCCGCCGGCTTCACTGAGCGCACCGCCACCGTCACCGGACCCACCGGAGCGCCGCACGAGGCTCGCTACGCCGTGCGTGAGCGCACCGCTGTCCTCGAGCTCGCCAGCACCGTGGGTCTGCAGGCCCTGCCCGGCGGAGAGCTCGCCCCGCACACCGCCTCCACGGCCGGACTCGGTGAGCTGATCCGCGCCGCCGCCGATGCCGGTGCCCGCACCATCCAGGTGGGCCTTGGCGGCAGCGCCTCCACCGACGCCGGGGCCGGGCTGCTCCAGGCCCTCGGAGCCCGGCTGCTCGACGCCCAGGGCCACGACATTCCGCCCGGCCTGCAGGGACTCTCCCACCTTGCCGACGTCGACCTCGCGCCCGCACGCAGAGCTCTGGACGGCGTCACCCTTGTTGTCCTCACCGATGTGGACAGCCCGCTCACCGGGCCCGACGGCGCCGCCGCCGTGTTCGGACCCCAGAAAGGACTGCAGCCCCACGAGATCGCCTCTGCCGATCAGATCCTCGCCCAGGCCGGCCGCCTGCTGGATGCATCCGGCGAGCTCGCCGCCCGTCCGGGGGCCGGCGCGGCCGGAGGCACGGGGGCGGCGCTGCTTGCTCTCGGTGCCCGCCAACGCTCGGGCGCCGAGGCTCTGCTGGAGCTGACCGGGTTCGATCAGCTTCTCGAGCGCGCCGACGTCGTGGTGACGGGGGAGGGGAAGCTCGATGCACAGACCCTCCAGGGCAAGGGCCCCGCCGAGGTGGCGCGCCGTGCCCGCGCCCGCGACCTGCCGCTCGCGGCTGTTGCCGGACGGATCACCCTGGATCCGCGCCAGCTCGCCGATCTCGGCGTCAGTCACGCCACCGACCTCACAAAGCTGGCTGGCTCGGCGGAGCGCGCCCTCGCCCACGGTGCCCAGCTGCTGGAGGAGGCCGGCGAGCAGATCGCGGTGTGGATCGCCACCCACCCCACCGGCTCGGGCGGCCCCCTGCCGTAGACTCTCCTCTCGTGGCTTCCATCGACTTCTCTGAAGAGATCCCCCAGCTCCGCTCCACCCTGTCCTCGATCGAACAGGTGACGGATGTGGCGGCGCTCGATGCGCGCATCGAGCAGCTCGAGCAGGAGGCCTCCGCCCAAGACCTCTGGGATGACGTGGAGAACGCCCAGAAGGTCACCGCCGCGCTGTCCCACGCGCAGGCCGAACGGCGCCGCATCTCTGAGCTGGCCAGCCGTATCGAGGACCTCGAGGTGATGGTCGAGCTCGCCGCCGAGGAGGATGACGCTGACACCCTCGCCGAGGCGGAGCAGGAGCTTGCGAGCATCCACAAGTCCCTCGACGAACTCGAGGTCCGCACCCTGCTGTCGGGCGAGTATGACGAGCGCAACGCCGTGATCACCATCCGCGCCGGCGCCGGTGGGGTGGATGCTGCGGACTTCGCGGAGATGCTGCTGCGCATGTACGTGCGCTGGGCGGAGAACAAGGGCTACTCCACCAAGGTGATGGACACCTCCTATGCGGAGGAGGCGGGCCTGAAGTCCGTCACCTTCGAGGTCTCCGCCCCCTACGCTTACGGCACCCTGTCCGTCGAGGGCGGCACGCACCGTCTGGTGCGCATCAGCCCCTTCGACAACCAGGGCCGCCGCCAGACCTCCTTCGCAGCGGTCGAGGTGATCCCGCTGATCGAGTCCACCGACCACATCGAGATCCCCGAGAACGAGCTGAAGGTCGATGTCTTCCGTTCCTCCGGCCCCGGCGGGCAGAGCGTGAATACCACCGACTCCGCCGTACGCATGACCCACCTGCCCACCGGCATCGTCGTGTCCATGCAGGATGAGAAGTCGCAGATCCAGAACCGCGCTGCAGCGCTGCGCGTCATGCAGTCCCGCCTGCTGCTGCTGAAGAAGGAGCAGGAGGCCGCAGAGCGCAAGGAGCTCGCCGGAGACGTCAAGGCTTCCTGGGGTGACCAGATGCGCTCCTACGTGCTGAATCCGTACCAGATGGTGAAGGACCTGCGCACCGAGTACCAGGAGGGCAACCCCGCCTCGGTGTTCGACGGCGAGATCGATGGGTTCATCGACGCCGGGATCCGGTGGCGCGCCGAGCAGGGCAAGCCCGCGGAGTGATCCGCGGCGTCGGCATTCACTGCCCCCACCGTCTCGCGTGCCACGTGCAGTGTTGACCGAATCTTGACGCCTTGACCATGTTTTGACCGGGTAGTGCGTCCTAGGTCGCAGGAATCGGAGAGCTCGGCCCCTACTCTGAGATGGACACCTTCCCCTCGGAGAAAACAGGCTGCAGTTGATCCGTTTCGACGACGTCACCAAGACGTACCTGCGTGGACAGCGTCCCGCGGTCGAGAACCTCGATATCGAGTTCTCCCGCGGCGAGTTCGTCTTCCTCGTCGGCGCCTCCGGCTCCGGCAAGTCCACGCTCATGCGCATGGTCCTCAAAGAGGTCGCCCCCACGCGCGGCACCGTGTACGTCGCGGGAAAGGACCTCTCCCGCATCCCCTCTCGCCGCGTGCCGGCGCTGCGGCGTGACATCGGGATGGTGTTCCAGGACTTCCGTCTGCTGCCCTCGAAGACCGCGTACCAGAACATCGAGTTCGCGCTTGCGGTGATCGGGACGCCCCGCAAGGTGGTGCGCCGCCTGGTCCCGGAGGTGCTCGAGATGGTGGGCCTGGAGGACAAGGGCAAGCGCTTCCCGCATGAGCTCTCCGGCGGTGAGCAGCAGCGGGTGGCGATCGCCCGCGCCTACGTCAACCGCCCCTCGATCCTGCTGGCCGATGAGCCCACCGGAAACCTCGATCCCGCCACCGCGGAAGGGATCCTGGACCTGCTGGGGGAGATCAACGAGCGCGGCACCACCGTCGTCATGGCCACCCATGATGCGAGCGCCGTGGACCGGATGCGCCGCCGCGTGGTCGAGATGGTCGACGGGGTGGTGGTCCGTGACGAGGAGGCCGGCCGCTACGAGACGCAGGCTGCGGTCTCCGTGATCTCCGGCAATCAGCCCGATGACTCCGAGGACCTCGAGCAGGACCCGCGGGACCTCACGGACCCAGAAACGGGCGACGGCGACGTGCTGGATGAGGATCTGCCGATGGACGCCGCAGAGCTCGGCGCCGACATGGACGCCGACGCCTTCGCCGAGGAGCCCCTCGACACCGAGGAGGGGATCGGCCGATGAGGGCCCGCTACATCCTGGGGGAGATCGTCACCGGTCTGTGGCGCAATATCGCCATGGTCGTCTCCGTCATCATCGTCACCGCCGTGTCGCTGACCTTCGTGGGCGTGGGCGCACTGATGCAGAAGCAAATCCTGGACATGAAGGCGACCCTGGTCGAGCAGTCCCAGGTCACCATCTTCATGTGCTCACCGCACTCCACCTCCGCGTCGTGCGCGGGCGGCCCGGCCACCGACGCCCAGATCGAATCGGCCCGCCAAGCGCTCGAAGGCGATGTGCTCTCCCCCTACATCTCCTCGTACACCGAGCGCAGCCAGGAGGAGGCGCTCGCGATCTACCAGGAGCAGTTCGCCGGCGAGGGCTTCGTCTCGAACTTCACCGAAGAGGACATGCCCGTCTCCTTCCACATCACCTTGACGAACGCGGAGGAATCCGCGGCGGTGGTGGAGTTCTTCCAGGGCCGCGATGGCGTGGATGAGGTCACGGACCTGCTGAGCGCCTTCGCCCCGTTCATCGATGTGCTCAACCAGTCCACCGTGTTCGCGCTCGGGCTCGCCGTGCTGATGCTCATCGCCGCGGTGCTGCTGGTGGCCACGACGATCCGCATGTCGGTGGCGAACCGGCGTCGCGAGATCGCGATCATGCGCCTGGTGGGTGCTTCGAACCTCTTCATCCGCCTGCCCTTCCTGTTGGAGGGAGCGGTCGCTGCCGCGATCGGCGGGCTGATCGCCTCCGGCATGCTGTGGGTGGGGCTGCATTACATCGTCCAAGGCTGGCTGGCACCCACGCTTGGGCAGACCCTCATCACGATCAGCGTCTCGGATCTGCTGTGGCTGGCCCCAGCGCTGATACTGCTCGGTACCCTGTTGTCGATCGCCTCATCGGTGGTCTCCCTCAACCGTTACCTCAAGGTGTGAGATGAACTCGAACTACCTGAGTCGTGGACTGTCGGCCCTCGCCTCCGCTTCCCTGGTGGTGCTTCCCGTGCTCGCCGCTCCCTCTGCCCCGGCCCTGGCCGACGGTACGAAGGACGACAAGATCGCCGAGCGTGACGAGATTCAGCAGCAGCTCGAGGACCTGCGGATCGAGCTCGATGACGTCAGCGCGGAGCTGGCGGACACCTACATCGCGCTGGCAGAGACCGAACTGCTGATCCCGCAGGCGCAGCAGGACCTTGAGGAGGCACAGGCCGAACTCGAGGAAGCTCGTGAAGAGGACCGCAAGGTGGGCGAGCGCCTGGAGACCGCGCAGGAGGAGGAGCGCGAGCTCACCCAGGAGGTGGAGGAAGGCCGCGGAGAGGTAGAATCCTCCAGCAGCGAGCTGGCCGGGGTGGCTCTGGACGCCTACAAGGGCAGCGGGCCGCCCAGCCCCTCCAGCGTCTATGTGGGGGGAAAGCGCCCGCAGGATGCGGTGGACCGGTCCATGAACTACCGCTTGACGATGTCCTCGCAGAGCGACCGCTTGGACTCCCTGCGGGAGGACCAGACCGTCAACGAGAACTCCTCGGATCGCCTCATCGCGGTGCGCAAAGAGATCCGCGAGCTCAAGGAGGATGCGGAGGAAGCGGTGGAACGCAAGTCCACTGCGGAGGAGGAAGCGCGCGAGGCGAAGCAGGCGCTCGATGACCTGTATTCCGATCAGCAGCAGCAGCGCGATGATCTCGAGGAGCAGAAGAAGAAGCACGAAGGTGATCAGCGTGCGCTGGAGACCCGCAGCTCCACTCTCGATACGGAGATCGAGGAGCTCGCCCGCCAGGAGCGGGAGCGCGAAGAGCGCCTCGAGCGCGAGCGCCAACAGCGAGAGCGCGAAGCGCAGAATTCCAGCTCGCGCGGCGGTTCCTCGCGAGGTGATTCGGGTGGCTCCAACGGCGGTTCAGCGCCGTCGAACCCGGGTGGCGCGCCGGGGTCGTCGAATCAGGGCGGTGGATGGGTGCTGCCCGTCAACTCCCGCATTAGCTCGAACTTCGGCTGGCGCGTCCACCCGATCTACGGCACGCGCAAGCTGCACTCGGGCGTGGACTTCCCGGTCGGCTGCGGCACCCCGGTGGGTGCGACGCACTCCGGACGCGTGATTGCGCGGACCTATAACTCCGCGGCCGGCAACAAGCTGATCCTCAGCCACGGCATCGTCAACGGACGCCTGATGACCAGCTCCTACCATCACCTGCAGGGTTTCGCGGTGCCCGTGGGGGCGCAGGTCTCGGCCGGGCAGACCGTCGGCTACGTGGGGAACACCGGAGGGTCCACTGGCTGCCACCTGCATTTCGAGATCCATGAGGACGGTACGGCGGTCGACCCCACCAAGTACGTGTGAGCCACCGCCCGCCGGACGGGAATTGCGTCGCGCCCATTGGTGGGCCGACGTAGGCTGGGCGGTCCGGTCGCCTGAGTGACCGGGCTGATCAGCTGGTGAGTGCAGGAGGATGCGATGGCGGCGAAGAAGGCCAAGGACGCCAAGGGCGGCGCGAAGGCCGGTGCCCAGAAAGGCCCTGCGAAGAAGCTCATCGCCTCCAATAAGCGCGCTCGCCATGACTACTTCATCGATGACACCTGGGAGGCCGGGATCGTCCTGACCGGCACCGAGGTGAAGTCCCTGCGGGATCGTGGGGCGTCGCTCATCGACGGGTACTGCTACGTCGAGAGCGGCGAGGTGTGGATGGACAACGCCCACATCGCCCCGTACGTCAAGGGCACATGGACCAACCACGCGGCGCGACGCAAGCGCAAGCTGCTGCTGCACAAGCGGGAGATCGAGAAGCTCGCCAGCAAGTCCCGGGAGAAGGGCTACACGATCGTGCCGCTGGAGATGTACTTCCTGGGCTCGCACGCGAAGGTGCTGATCGGCCTGGCCCGCGGCAAGAAGGAATGGGACAAGCGCCAGACCCTGCGCGAGAAGCAGGACATGCGGGAGGCGCAGCGTGCCATGCGCCAGCGCGAGCTGGTCTGAGCTTCCGTGTGGGCCCGACTGCGGGCCCTTCCGCCTTCGTGCCCGCCAGCCGTTCTGCACCGCCGATTCATGGGTCTGCACTGGGCGGACGAAAATCACCTGGCCGCGCGGTGGGCAGCGCGGTAGACTCGATCCACGGTGCTACGGCGAGAGCCTCGCACCGGTGGGTTGATTGACAACTGAACAGTGTGAGTGCGAAGACGGCCCTGAGCCGTCGCCAGTCATGCATGACCCACGCCAGGGGCCGATCGGTTTCGACGGTCGTTGTCCAGCGAGGGGAAGCGGGCCGAGAAGCCAGAGTCATCTCGTAAACGTCCTCTGGAAACCAACAAGTGCCGAACCCAAGCGCACTGACTTCGCTCTCGCTGCCTGATCAGCGACAGCAGTCTGGAACCCCGGGAGTGCTCCTGACCCGGATCGTTCCATCATCGAAGGAGCCACTGCTGCCAGCCTTGGTCACCGAGGCTGGGTGAACACCTCAGAGTGACTGAGTCCGTCGACGACGTGTCCGTGTGAGCGTCGGGACTGAGAACACGCCTTCACGGACTGCGCCCGGAGAAGCCCTGGCTCCGCACGATCGGACGCGGGTTCGATTCCCGCCGGCTCCACGATCGCACTCACCATGACGAAGCCCCCTCACCTGCGCCGATGCGCGGGGGAGGGGGCTTCGTCATGTCCACGCTCACGTCGACAGCAGCGACGCGGGGGACTCACGTCCGGTTCGCAGGGAGAGCCCGGGTCACTGCTCTCACTGCGCTGTCGCGGGTACCTCACTGCGCGGTTGCGGGCACCTCATACGTCAGTCCGTGCCCCAGCTGGTACCGGTTCCCGTTGGCGTCCTCGTACACGTAGGGCCGCCCGTCCATGTGCTGCTCCTTCGCGTACCCGGGCACGTCATTGGGGGAGGCGCAGCGGCCCTGCTCGTCGACGGCGATCGCGGCGGCGCTGATCGGGAAGGTGATCGGCAGCTTCCCCGTCGGCGCGAACTCGCCGAGGATCGCGTCGACCATCACGCCGTAGTCCGTCTCGAAGCCCACCAGCAGCGCATCCGCGAGTGGCTCCACACCGTCCAACAGCCACGGGAACAGCGCATTCAGCCCCACCACAAGGGTGTCCACATGCTCGCGAATGTCGCGGACCTTCGCGATGTCCACATCGGAGTGGTCATCGATCGACAGGTCCCCGATGCCCACGTACTCGAAGTAGGAGCCGATGAACGGGCGTAGCAGCACAATCGCGACGTCCGCGCCGCGGTAGTCGGTGGTGAAGTCGATGTCGGGGTGCTCGTCCGCGATGCGCCGACGCAGCGCATCCAGCTGCCGCACCGTGGTGCCGGTGGCGAACAGCTCCAGGTACACCCGCTTGCCCTGCAGGGCGGTCGGGGAAAGCGGCAGCAGGTCGTCGTGGTTCTTCGCGAGCACCACGGAGCGGCGGTGCGCATCCTGCGCTGCGGCGACGGCTTCAGGGTTTTGCACCACGCGATCCGCGGCCTCGACGTCCACGTACGGATCCTCGAACAGCCCCAGCGCGAACAGTTCGGTCAGCAGCAGCGTCGCCGCCTCGTCCAGGCGCTCGGCGGTGAAGTGCCCGTGCAGGTAGGCCTCCCGCACCGAGGCGATGTCGTTGGTGTCGGCGAACATGTCGGTGCCGGCCATGACGCCCTTGCCCACCCGCTCGGCGGTGGTGAGCTCTTCGACGCCCCAGGCCATCTTCGAAAGCACCCCGGAATCGGAGTTGATGTAGCCGCGGTGCCCCATCTGACGCAGCAGACGCAGGACCTCGGCGTTGAAGCCGAACCCCACCTGCTCAAACTCGGTGAGCCGCCCCTGCGGGGTATGGGACTTCTCCGCCGACGGGATCGCGTAGTACGGCATGATCGAGGAGACCCGCGCATCGATCGCCGCCTGGAACGGCGGCAGGTGGTACTCCTCGAGCGACCCCGCCGTGGGGTAGATGTTGAAACGCCCCTCCGCGTAATGCGGATCAGTGCCGTTCTCCCGGGCCCCGCCGCCGGGGAAATGCTTCACCGTCAGGGCGACGCCGTCCCGCTCGAGCCCGTCGGCCCCCTGGAACCCGCGCACCAGCGTACCGATCGCATCGGCCACGAACTGCGGGTCCTCACCGAGGGTGCCCTGGCCGCGGAACCAGCGCGGGTCGGTGAGCACATCGGCCATGTACATGTAGCCCTTGCGCAGCCCGGTGCCGCGCCATTCTGCGCGCGAATGCGCCGCAAAGGATTCGATGACCTCGAGCGAGCCAGTCGCTGCGAGCCCGAGGGTGCCCGGCCACTGCGTGAACGGCTGATCCTCCGCAGTGCCGCCCATCTTGAAGCCGCCCGTCTCATTCTTCGAGTTCGCCGCCACGATCACGGGAATCCCCCAGCGGGTGCCCTCAGCCACCTCGTTCATCGCATTGACCCAGGTGGCAATCCGTGCGCCGGTGGGCTCTTCGCGCATGATGAAGTGCCGGATGTGCAGGTCCTCGATCATCTCGCTGGTGCCTTCGAAAGGTAGGCGGGCACTCGTGTGCGGGTCGACCTTCACCGGCAGGTACTGCTCATCCAGGGCGCCGTCATGGCTGGTGAGAGTCTTGTCGTGCTGAGAGATACCCATCGGCCGCGAGGTGATGACCATCAGGCCAATCTTCTCCTGCGGTGACATGCGCGCTACCAGGTCTGCGGCGCGCTCGGCGGGGGAGAGACGCCAGTCCTCATATGGCGTGAGCTGGCCGTCGCCGTCGAGGTCGCGGAACCGCAGGCCATCCACCTCAATGATGTCCTTCACCCTGCTGGACAGGGGTGGCTGCTGCTGCATCGTCGTCCTCCTCGGATCCGTGGTGGGCGGGGGCTCCCCGCTGCTGCTCGCGGTCTCGCAAGGTGCCGCGTGGGATCCAACCCTGCGCGTGGGATCCAACTCTGCGGGTCACGGTAGCTACCCGGCGCCTTGTGCCCCCCATTCTTGCCCGACGTTGCCCAGGTGGGTGGGGGAGAGGGGGCTCAGTGGGACCTCGCGAGGGTCTCACCGACGCTGCGCGGTTCGCCGCCGCCCTCGGCCCTGCACTCATCGCCGCCGTCAACCATGACGGGGACAGCGACTCCACCGGCGCTGTCACTGGCGCGATCCTGGGCACCCGGCTCGGCGCCTCTGCAATCCCCGCCGAGCACCTGGAGCACCTCGAGCTGCGGGACGTGCTCACTGAGATCGCCGAGGACCTCCACCGAGGAGGCGTCCCTGGCTGCGAAGAGCCCGCGGCGCGAGCGCGCTGGGAGGACAAGTACGTCACCTCCACCGCCCAGCCCCGGGGGTGCCCCGGCCGGACGCCCGCAGCTCCTCCACACCGTCACCGGCCCCGCCCTCGGCGGATAACCCCGCGACGCCGCCCGCGGCCCCACGTACCATGGGCCCGCCATGAC
>NZ_JALLAL010000054.1:0-17812 GCF_023062615.1 Brachybacterium sp. Marseille-Q7125
CCGCCGCCGCTGCAACGTCATCTTCGCGATGCTCCGCGACGGCACCTACTACCAGCCCCCGACCACCGCCCCTACTCCCGAGCCGACCGCCCTCGCGGCTTGACTCAGAACATAGGGACACCCCCCCGGCGCCCCAGCAGCAGGGGTCCTGGGGTCAGGGTTCTCCTGCCGCACCTCCGGCCGCTGGTGGCGGCTATCCCGGTGCTGCGGGTGGCTACCCGGGTACCGCTGGTGGCTACCCGGGGGCGGCTGGCGCATCTGCCCCCGGGGTGGGCGCCGACGGGACGAACTGGCGGCGCGTGAAGATGCTGGGCATGCTGCTGCTGATCGGCGCCGCACTCATCCTGCTGATCCGGGGAGGGTCAAACCTGGCCGGGATCATCGGCGCCGAGGAGCAGGTGGCCGCGGACGCCGGTGGGGATCTCGGGGCTGTGGGTCTGGGCACGGGGCTCATCTCGATCCTGCTGAGCATCGCGAACTTCGTCGTGAGCCTGGCGGTGCTCGTCATCGGCGTCATCACGGCAATCATGGGGCGCGGTCGTGCCCGCCTGGGCGGGATCCTCGCCGCGGTGATCATCGTGCTCGCACCGATCCTGTTCTTCATCGGCACCTTCCTGATGGGCATGATCGGCGGGATCACCGGCATGATCGATCCCAATGTCGGGGTCACCGCGGGTGCACTGCGGGTCATCCTCGGCGTGGACCTGCTGCGTGTGCTGTTCGTGGCAGCCATGATCGGCCTGGGCGGCTGGTTCGCGCGCTCGACCGCGCAGAAGAACTTGTCGGCCTGATCGTCGCTGGCCGCAGCGCCAACCAGCACCTGAACGACGAGCGCCCCGGACCTCCCTGGTCCGGGGCGCTCGTCGTTCACGGGCCGATCAGCACCAGCTGCGTCCCATCGGTCACGAGGGCCCGCCCGTCCGGCAGCGGACGCAGCTCCGTGATCCCGCGCCCCACCTGCGCCTGCACACTCACCTCACCGCTATCAGCGTCGATCACGCGCAGTCGCTGGGCGCCGCGCGGGGTGAGGGGGCGGGTGCGCTCCAGGGGGTCGAGCACCACGGCGGTGCCGGCCGCGAGGCGTCCGCGCACGGGGGCGTCCGGGCTCGTCAGCGCCGCACTCCACAGGTCAGTGCCCTCCACGGTGTCGTAGGCGACGAGCTGACCGATGTCATTGGCGACCACCATGCGCACGGGGTCGATGCCGACGCGGGCGCGGAACGTCGCGGCCTGCTGGACGCCCTCCCCGCCGGGGGCCTGCCAGGCCGCGGCCTGTTCGGAGACGACCAGTTCACCGACCACATCAGTGCCCTGTTCGGTGCCCGTGGCGAGCACGCGGCCGCTCCCGATCAGCACCTCCCAGTCCCCGCCCGGGGAGGCCTTGGATTCCCACAGCACCGTCCCGTCGGCGTGGGCGCGGGCGATCAGGGCGCCGTCCTGCTCGGTGCAGACGGTGAGGACCTGCCAGGGGTGGGCGGGGCCGGTGAGGGCGTCGCCGGTTCCGGGCGGGGCGGTGGTCACGGCGATGCGGCAGGTCTCCTCGGGGCGCGTGAGCACCTCCCCGAGGGGGAAGCCGGTGCTCGGATCCAGCTGCAGCCAGCCCTGCGCGGGGTCGAAGTGCAGTGGGATCGTCGGCAGCAGACCTGTGGTGCGCAGGGCGTCGAGCAGATCGGGCGGTGTCTCGGGGCGGGCGGGCAGCAGGGTCTCGGCCGGGTCGGGGCCGCGCGCGTCCTCGAGGTCGGCGGCGGCGGTGGTCCAGACAGGCTTCTCGCTGCCGTCGGAAAGGTCGTAGCCGTGCAGGTAGCAGCCTGCTTCCTCGCACTTCCGCATCACCAGCCAGGTGCCGTCGAAGGCGAGGGGGATGCCGGGCACAGAGGTCGTGGGCGGGGTGCCGTCGGGGCTGGAGAGCGTGGGATCCAGCAGGTGCAGAGTCGTGGTCTCCCCCGTGACCTCCACGAGACGCTGCCCATCGGCCGTGACGGCGATGGTCGCGCCGGGGGCAGTGGCGACCCGGCGCACCCCGAGATCGTCGATCAGCTCGACGGTTCCGTCGGCGCGGTGGATGAACGCTGGGGCATCGGGCGCCAGTGGGGTGCGCAGCTCGTCTCCGGCACTGAGCGGGTTGAGGCGGGCGATCGTGTGCGGTCCCAGGCCGGCCGGTCGCGCGGCGATCACGGCGGGGACAGTGAGGGCGAGCGCGAGGGTGAGCGCGAGGGCGAGGGCGAGGAAGCGGCCGATGCGGTGGCGTGCGAGGCGGGGCACGGCGAGCATCCCCGCCCCGGCGGCGGCGCCGGCGAGGATCCCGGCGGTCAGGCGCAGAGCCCCGATCAGCAGGTGCGCCCCGAGCATCGCGCTGATCCCGGCGAGCGCGGCGAGCACCACCGCGATGCCCAGGGCGATCAGGGGGTCACGGTCCTCTGTGGACGTCACCGCGACTCACCGGGGGCTGCCGTAGTAGGCGCCGGTGCGCTCCTCGCGCAGCTGCTCGAAGCTGCCTTCAGCGATGCTGGCGCGGATCTCATCGACCAGCCGCACCACGAAGCGTTCGTTGTGGATGGTGCACAGCGTGGAGGAGAGCATCTCCTTGGCGCGGAACAGGTGGTGGATGTACGCGGCGGTGTAGTGGGTGCAGGTGTAGCAGTCGCAGGTCTCGTCGATCGGCGCGAACTGGCGGCGGTAGCGGGAGCCGGTGAGGTTCACCCGGCCCGTGCGGGTGTACACGGCGCTGTTGCGGGCCACGCGGGAGGGGGAGACACAGTCGAAGGTGTCTGCGCCCGCGGCGATCGCGACGAACAGGTCATCGACCTCGCTGATGCCCAGCAGGTGGCGGGGCCGCTCCTCCGGCAGCTCGTCGGTCACCCAACCCACGATGGTGCCGAGGTTCTCCTTTTCGAGCGCCCCGCCGATGCCGAAGCCGTCGAACCGCTGCCCGTCGACGTCCATGGCGCCGAGGTCGCGGGCGGCCTGGCGGCGCAGGTCCTCGTACTGGGCGCCCTGGATCACGCCCCACAGCTGCTGGTAGGGGCGGTGGGTGCGCTCCGCGGTGAGGCGCTGATGCTCGGCCAGGCAGCGGATCGCCCACAGGCGTGTGCGCTCCAGGGCACGTTCCTGGTAGCCGCGGGAGTTCATGAGGGTGGTCAGCTCATCGAAGGCGAACATGATGTCCGCGCCCAGCCCATGCTGGATCTGCATGGAGATCTCGGGGGTGAAGCGGTGCACGTCGCCGTTGATGAAGGAGCGGAAGGTGACGCCGTCATCGTCCACGTGGGCCAGGCGCTCCTTGCCCGCGGCAACGTCATCGTCCTGACCGCTCGCGGTGCGCGCGGTCTTGCCGCCCGCGAACTCGCTGGAGAGGACCTTCTTGAAGCCCGCACCGAGGCTCATCACCTGAAAGCCGCCGGAGTCGGTGTAGGTGGGGCCGGGCCAGTTCATGAAGGCGCCCAGTCCCCCGGCGTCGTCGACGAGGTCGTGCCCGGGCTGGAGGTAGAGGTGGTAGGCGTTGGCCAGCAGCGCCTGGGCGCCCAGGTCCCGCATCGCCTCCGGCAGCACCGCCTTGACGGTCGCCTTCGTGCCGACGGGGATGAAGGCGGGGGTGGCGATCTGTCCGTGCGGGGTAGTGATCACGCCGGTGCGGGCCTTCTGCCCGGCACGCGCGGTGATGGTGAACCCGGTGTCCGCGGGGAGGCTCGAGGAGGGGGCCGACGACGCGGCCGACGGGGTGGGGGCGGGGCGCTGATCACTCACGTTCCCATGGTCCCATGCTGAGCCGATCCACTAGGATCCCGGGAGCGCCACGGGGCTTCCGGGTGCACGGGTCCGGCCCCGGGCCCGCCGCGAGGAAGGGGTTCACGATCAGCTCGCCCAGCGGTCCCTCGCGCCCCGGCCCGGATCCCGCTGATCCGTGGCAGCAGGAGCCCGAGCTTCCCGCGGATTCCCTGGAGGACTGGACGCAGGAGCCCGCCCCGGAGCTGGCAGACACGTCCGACCGGGTATCCCCGCGCTCTGAGCTGACTGCCTGGCTGACCGAGCCCGCGCCGCGCGCCACCTCGAGCCTGGAGGACTGGCTGCAGGGCCCCGTTGAGGCGCATGTGGAGCAGGAGGCGGAGGACGCCTGGTCCACGGCCGATGCGATCACCGGCACCTGGCGCGATACGGAGCGAGGTCGCACGGAGACACCCGCCGTCGGCACCGAGACGCCTGCGGCAGGCACCGCAGCGCTCACAGCGGCGACCGCCGCCGTCGCCACCGCGGCGCCGACCGCTGACGGAAGCCCCGCGGTCCCCGAGCATCCGCCCGGCACGGCCCCGTCGGCCCCGGCCACTCCCCCGCAGCCCTCCCGGCGTGCGTTCCGCCGGGAGCTGCATGGGCTGCGGGCCCTCGCCCTGCTGCTGGTGGCGGTGTATCACATCTGGCTGGGGCGGGTCTCCGGCGGGGTGGATGTGTTCCTGTTCCTCTCCGCCTTCCTGCTGACCGGAACGTTCGTGCGGCGTCTGGAGGGCGGGCGGCCGCTCGCGGTGCCGCGCTACTGGCTGCACACCTTCAAACGTCTGCTGCCGCCGGCGGCCCTGGTGATCCTGCTGTCCCTCGCGGCGACGGCCGCGCTGCTGCCCCCGTCGCAATGGGCGACGGTGATGCGACAGGCCGTGGCATCGGTGACGTACGTGCAGAACATTGCGCTGGTGGCCGCGGAAGTGGACTATCAGGCGCGGGATGCGAGCTCCGCGCCGCTACTGCAGCATTTCTGGTCGCTGAGCATGCAGGGGCAGGTATTCGTGGTGTGGCCGCTGCTGTTCTACGCGGTGGCGCGCCGAGCCCGCTCCGGCAGACCCGTCCGGGGGCCGCTCGCGATGCTGTTCACGCTGATCGGCGCCGCCTCTCTCGCCTGGTCGATCCACTCCACGCAGACCCAGCAGCAGGTCGCCTACTTCGACACCAACGCGCGGCTGTGGGAGTTCGCTGCCGGGTCACTGCTCGCGCTCGCCCTGCCGTGGCTGGACCGGGTCACAGGGGCGCGGCGCCCCGAGGATGGTGCGGCCCCGCGGTACGGAGCGCTGCGGGCTCTGATCGGCTGGGCGGGGATCGCAGCGCTGCTGGCCTGCGGGATCGTCGTGGACGTCTCGGGGTCTTTCCCTGGCTGGATCGCGCTGTGGCCGCTCGGTGCCGCAGGCGCCGTGGTGCTCGCCGGGTATTCGGGGCGACGCTGGGGCGCCGATGCCCTGCTGTCCACGCGCCCGGCCGCGGTGATCGGCGATATCTCCTACGCGCTGTACCTGGTGCACTGGCCGCTCCTGGTGCTGTGGCTGCACCACAGCGATCAGGAGCGGGCGGGACTGGCCGACGGGCTCGCGGTGCTCGCCGTGTCGCTGGTCCTGGCCTGGCTGATCACCCGCGCGGTGGACTCGCCGGTGCGTCGCTCCCGCTGGCTCGAGGCCCGGGCCTGGCGATCCCTCACCGCGGTGGCGGCGAGCATCGCTCTGGTGGTCGGGGCGAGCGGCGCCTGGTGGACGCTGCTGACCCGCGACAGCACGGAGACCGAGGAGCCGGGAGTGGCGGAGCCCACCCTTACGCTGCCCACCGATGAGGTGCCGACCTCCGCCCCGCCGCAGCTGCAGCCCAAGGGCTGGGAGCTCGACAAGCAGTGGCCGAACCTCCCGCATCGATGCGGCGGGCCGTGGAAGCCGGAGGAGCCCTTCAACCACGTCACCTGCCAGCAGCTGCTGCCCGGGGATGCGAGCGCCGAACGGACGATTGTGGTGGTGGGCAGCTCCCATTCGCGCCAGCAGATTCCCGCGATGCGCGCCTGGGCGGAGGAGAACGACACCCAGATCGTGAACCTGTCGATGGATGGCTGCTGGCTGCACGCGGGGGTGGCGCCCGATGACTACTGCGCCGGCTACGAGCAGTACGTGTATGACTACCTGGACCGGGTGGAGCCGGATCTGGTGGTCGCGACGGTCACGCGGGCGCTGCAGAGCCCGGAGGATCCGGAGTTCATGCCAGGTAGCACCGAGGTGGCGGTGCAGAACATCCTGGATCGCGGCATCGATGTCGTGGCGGTGCGCGACAACCCCAAGTGGGCAAAGGACCAGTACGAGTGCGCGGAGGCCGTGATCGAGGACGGCGGTACCCCGGAGGATGCCAATGATGAGTGCGGCGCCGATGTGGAGGACAAGCTGCTACCGGAGAACCCCGCTCAGCAGCTCGCTGAGCTGGAGGGGGCCGACGGGGCCGGGGTGACGCTCGTGGACCACACGGAGGCGTTCTGCCCCGACGGGCGGTGCGCGCCGATCCTCGGGGAGATCTACGTCTACATGGACGACGGGCACCTGACGAAGGATTTCGTGCGCGCGGTGCTCACCCCGACGATGACCGAGATGCTCGAGGAACTGGAGCGCGAGGGCGCGATATAAGAACCGCGCCCGGAGTCCGCCGATGGGCGGTCCGGACGCGGCTCTGGCGTCAAAGGCTGTGCGCCGGTCAGGCGGTGGGGCCGGGCTCCTGCTCCTGCGGGCGCTGCACTGGGACGGCCTGGCCCGGTTCGGGCAGCGGCAGCACGGAGGGGTCCCAGCTCTTGCCTGCCTCGTGGGCGGGCATGCCGGTGCCGTCGTCGGTATCGGAGCCGCGGGGCTTGCCGTACTGGATCTCCTTCATCCGCTCGAGCGTCTCCTCCATGAGCACCCGGTTGGTGCGCTGCAGGTCCGCGATGATCATCAGCACGAAGCTGAGGAAGGAGAGCGTGAGCAGCGTGGTACCGAACAGCAGGGACTGCACGCGGCCGCCGCTGTCGCCCAGCAAGAAGTAGATGAAGAAGCGGACGAAGGGAATCAGGCCCAGCACGCCGGTGACCGTGCCGAGCCATCCGAGCACCGCATGCGGCTTGAACATCAGGTACGCGCGGATGATCGCGGTGCCCGACTTCGCCATGTGCTGGAAGATGTTCTTGAACAGCCGCGACTCGCGGGTCTTGGGGTTGGTGGTGATCGGCACCGAGGCGATGCGCAGGCGCTTGTTGCCGGCCTGGATGATCGTCTCCATGCAGTAGGAGAACTGGGTGACCACGTTCAGCTGCAGCAGCGACTGCTTGGAGTAGGCGCGGAAGCCGGAGGCGGCGTCGGGCAGCTTGGTCTCCGCCGCCATGTTCACCACCTGCGAGCCCACCTGCTGCATGAGCTTCTTGAACGGCGAGAAGTGCGCGATGGTCTTGGTCTGCCGGTCGGCGATGGCGATGTCCGCCTCCCCCGCCAGGACCGGGGCGACGAGGTCCGCGATGCGCTCCTGCTTGTACTGGTTGTCCCCATCGGTGTTCACCACGATGTCCGCGCCGTGGGCGAGGGCGTAGTCCACGCCGTCACGGAAGGAGCGGGCCAGGCCCATGTTGCGAGTGTGCCGCACGAAGTGCCGCACCCCGTGCGCACGGGCCACCTCGACGGTGCGGTCCGTCGAACCGTCATCGATCACGAGGATCTCCACGGAGTCCACCCCGGGAAGCTCCCGCGGGATGGTGTCCAGCACCATCGGGAGGGTCTCCTCCTCATTGAGGCAGGGGATCTGTACGAAGACTTTCATGGGCACCTTGCAATCATCGGCCGGACGCGCACCGCGCGCCCGGGGCGGGCTCATCGCACCGGAGTGCAGTGCGACCTAGGGTACTGACAGCGACCATCGGTATCCGGACGGTCACCACGGGGGAACTCGGCGTTTCCTGACACTTCACCTGCTGGACACCTCGGGGTGTGGGGCAGGTCGCATCTCGTGCTTTCGCGCGTGCAAAAGGAAGAACAGCAGGTCGAGGCCAAGCGTCCACAGTCGCATTATCACTGTGATCACAAGTGCGATCGACGGAGGGAGAATTATTCCCAACAAGACCAACTGGATGCCCTCCCGAACGCCGATACCACCAGGCGCAAAAATTGCGATCATGCTCGCTGCACTGGCCAAGCAACTCGCGCCCATCACGAAGAAGATCGACTCGTACGGCAACTCCGGATAGACGCTCTTGGCAATGAAGAACAGCGACAACCCAGTGAACAGAACGCCTATGGAGTACATTCCGACCCCGCCGACGACGAGGCGCATATTGACGTAGTGTTCCCTCGGGAACTGCTTGCGCTTTACGAGCCGATACGCGAGGGCGACGAGCCGGTTGAACACCGGCGGTGCGATCGCCACCAGAGACGCGATGGCAGCAAGTGCGAGCAAGAGGCGGAAGCTGCTCCCCAGCACACGAGTCTGCGGAGAGAGCAGGATCATCACCACGGCAAAGAGCATCTGCACGACGATCTGGAGCAAGCCCTCGAGCAGTGAGCTCACCGCCAGCTTGTTCTTGGAGATCCCATGCTGTGCGGCGAAGTAAATCTTTCCGAGGATCCACGGGGCGGTTCCCGGAATGTAACGTCCCATCCATGATTTCGCGTAGACGTTGAGCAGCGCTCGGCCCCAACGAACATCGCGCGCTCCGAGAGTCCGGAGAATCGAGATCCACACGAACGCACTCCAGTACCGGAACATCATGCCCAGCACGCATGCGATCAAAAAGTACATCGGTGCGATCCGAATTTCGCTGAGCTGCGTGTAGTCGATCGACCTCAGATACAAGACGAGGAATATAGCCAGGAGGACATAGAAGAGTATCGCAAAGGTCTTCTTCGGAAGCCTTCTCGCCAAGTTCGCGAGCTTATGCATCGACACGCCCGAACGCCTTGCGCACGGAGTCGCGCAGGCGATCCGTGGACCCCTCAATCTCCCTCCGCACCCTTCGCGAGTCCCGGTCCAGGCTGTCCAGCAGCGCGAAAAACCTCTCGTAGTAGTCATCGTCCAGCAGGAATTCAATCGGGATCGCGAACGCTTCCTGACCGATCTGATCGAAGAAGACACGCCCCTTGTCTACGTAGTAGATATTCAGCGAAGGAACACCCGAACTGACACCGATGATGTTTGAGTGCAGACGGAAACCCACCATCATGCGGGCCGCGGAGATCACCGAGCGCAACTCAGCCGCAGACAGGATGTCGCGCTCCAGTACCTTCATGACGCCCGTGCCGCTAAACCCGTCTGCGATTCGACGGCAGAGCTCAGTGTCGCCTTCCTCCATGTGCATGGGAACCAAGAGGACGTTGGTGCCATACCTCTCAGCAATCTGCGAGACCAGCTCCACCACGCGACGGACGTAGGTGTCGAACTCCTCTGTCCTACGACTGGAGTCCCGTCCAAGCGCAGTCAACAGCTTTTTCTTGTACTTGAACGGAATCAGCCCGCTCTGCTTATAGTGGAACCACTCGCGGGGCGCCACGCAGACGAAGTTCTCCAGAAACTCCGGGTCGATCTCGAACTGAGCCTCAAGCTTCCGCACGAGGTGCACGTCGGGCCTTCTGGGGATCGGGAGCACCGCAGGGTCCGATGATGCGATTACTCGATCACCGGGGGCACCCCAGTCGATGAGCTTTCGCCGCGATTCCTCGTCACGGACGATGAACAGCCGGCACCTGCCGACCACAAAACGGATCAGCCGCTTGCTGGAGATCGAACGTGTCGGACCGATCCCCTGATACGCGCCATAGATGTTCGGGTTGAAGAGCGAGATGATAGCGATCTTGAGGCACCAGTACCACAGTGCCATCTTGTTCGTGTAATCCTTGAGAATCTCGCCGCCACCCCAAAACACTGCATCACTCTGGCGCGCTATGCGCGCGAGCCGCAGCAAATCAAGTGGATTCAAGGACTGAAAATCCATGTCCAGGAATTTTATCCCATACCACGCTTCATCTCTCTCCGGATACTGAGAGATGCCTAGGATCCGTGAGTTCGGGAAACGCTCACGGATGAGCTCAATGTTACCTTCGGCTATTGCGCGGTCCCCGCGATTCTTCGCGAGGTCGCTATTTATCAGAAGGATCTTCATGGGCTCTTTAGTCACCGTTCGCCTCCAGGCAGAAGGAATCGTTCGAAGAAGTCGAGATGGCGCCGGGCAATGGCGGACCATTCGAACTGGAGCGCGGTACGCCGCGCCGCCGCCCCCATGGATATGCGCGAATCCTCCGGAAGGGCCAGCGCTCGCTCGATCGCAGCTGCCAGCGCTTCCGGGTCTCGTTGTGGAATCAGGTACCCATCTACTCCGTCGGTGAGGACGTCGTCGGCGCCGCTCACGTCAGTCGCGATGCAGATCCTGCCGTAGGCCAGCCCCTCCATGAGAACGACGGGCAACCCCTCGGCGTCACCGCCGTCCGTGATTATCGAGGGAAGGACGACTAAGTCGGCCGCGCGGAGAACTCGGTCCTTCTCCTTCCCCGTGGTGTATCCGAGGAAAGTGACTCGGTCCGAGATGCCCAACCTCGCAGCGAGTCCCTCAAGCTCTCCCCGGAGCGGACCGTCTCCCGCGACCAGTAGGCTCGCGTCGCACTTCGGAGCCACCCGAGACATCGCGTGCAGGAGGTGATCGACGCCCTTCTTCTCCGCCAGACGTCCCAGGAACAAGACCACCGGCCCCTGGGGGAGATCGAATTGTTGACGCAGGTCGTCGGCCCCAGCAAAGTCCTGTCCGGGGAGGGCGACGCCCATCGGAATGATTTCCGAAGAGTCGGAAGGGGGCTGCGCACCGGGGAGGAAGGCGGCCAGCTTTGCCATCGAACGTCGGCTGACAGCCGTCACTGCCCGGGCCCTCCGCGTCCCCCATCGCACCAGCATCCGGCCCAGGATGGGTACGTTGTGCCACACGTCGACGTCTGCGGCATGTGTGGTGAAGACGAAGGGGACTCCCGTGAGTACGGACACCGCGCAGGCACACAGCGCTTGCGGAGTGAACCAATGTGCGTAGATGACATCGGGGGACAGAGTCCTGGTCAAACGAAGCAGGGCGATGAACTCCCCGAGGAAGAGCCCGGGCACGAGCAAGTACCGCAGCGGCTTCTCGCGGAGCGCCGGGAGGATGCCTCGCCCCGTCAGCGCTTCCCACCCGTGCGGCCACGCATAGTGAAATCGGCGCTCGGTGTAGTGCTCGTGCTCGACGTGGCTCCGCGTCCTCGTGTACCTATCGTGAGGGGCGAGCACCGTGAACTCGATGCCCGGTTCACACTCCTTCATGGCGATCACCTGGTCCCGGACGAATCCAGGAACGGGGTCGCCAGGGTCGGCAGGGAATGTCGAGGCGACGACGAGAACGCGCCGCAGCGCCGAGCGACGATCACCTGCGCTCTGCGCTGTGAAATCCGCCTGCTGGCTCATCGCCCTCCCTTGACCGCACGTATGGCATGCGGGAGCATGCTACCCGGCCTCCCACCACTCGACTCCAGCTGGCTGAGCCGTTCCGTCTCATCCATGTCCAGGAGATCTTCCCGTCTCATCCGATTGGTATGGTCTCCGGTCGTACACTGGACGCAGCACCTCTCGACAGGGGCGCCCACAGGCGCGATGGGATCTCAATGACCACACTGGCTAGCGGCGAGGTCCGCGGCGCCACGATCGAAGACAAGCCCGACAAGATCGTCGATCCAGCTCCTCTCTCGGACCGACTGCCCCCTGCCGCCGGCCCGTTCTGGACCGTCACAGCGGTCGTCTCCGTGGCAGTGCTTCTGGCGGTCAACGTCACGGTCTCCCGTACTGCGGTCGCTCCGAGGACTCCCTGGGACGAGATCGTGCCGTTGCAGATGGCGAGAGAACTTGCCGGGCAAGGTCCGGTATCGCAGATGTCGGGGGCGGGCTACTTCCCGGGATGGGCGATCCTCCTCACTCCGATCTGGTGGTTCACACAGGATCCGGCCGCCGTCTACACGGCCAGTATCGGCGTCGTCATCGCACTCGCGATGGTCACGGTACTTCCCTTGATGCAAATCGCCCGGCTGCTCGGCCTGCCGACGGCCCAGGCGGTGACCGCCGCGGCCCTCACCCTGTCCGTTCCTGCTCGCACCGTCAACGCCGACTACGTCCTCGCTGAGAACCTCTTGGCGCTGCTGGTCGCCTGTTCGGCGCTGGCGGCCTTCCGGCTGTGGCAGCGCCCGTCTCCGCTCACGCTCTTTCTCTTCATCCTCGCCGTGACTGCGGCGTACCTGACGCATGCGCGCGCACTTGCCGTCGTCCTCGCCGCTGCCGTGTGGCTGCTGCTGTTCGCCTTGCGCGACTGGCGGGTCACGGTCGGTGGAGCCGCGCTGCTGGTCGGCGGCTATTGGCTGGTCAAACTGTTGGTGGCTGAGATCACGATCCCCATACTGCTGTCGGGATTCGGGCAGGGCGAACTGCTCGGCGACAAGCTCGAGAATCTCGCCCCTGGCCCGTTCCTCCGAGTCGCCTTCGCGCAGGCGTGGGGGCAATTCGCGGGCTCCTTCGGCGTCACCGCCCTCGGACTCGTCGTCCTCGCCTTCTTCGTCTGGCGGGAGCTGCGCACGCTGCGTGTGGGCCCATACGGCTTCATGGCGGGGCTGTTGTTCGTCGCCTCCGCCGTCTCGGTGATCGCCTGGTCGAACGCGGGGCCGCAGGAACGTTTCGACGCCCAGGTATATACCCGCTATATCGACCCGTTCGCAGTGCTTGCGATGCTCTTGGGAGTAGTCGCCCTTCTGCGTACGGTGCGCCGACCGCTCCTGCTTGCCGCAGTCGGGCTGGTCCTTGCCGACACGGCAGTGGTGCTGTTCAAGGTAGCGCCTTGGGCGAACACCTGGGGCACGATGTACGGGCCCGCGAACTCCGCCGCGATATTGGCGTGGGCTCCCCTGCGACCGTCCGATCCTTTCCCGCACCCTCTGATCCCGGCGCCGGGGAATGCGAACGAGCTCTGGTTCTGGGCAAGCCTCTGCCTGGTTTCCGGCGTGCTTGTGATGCTCGCAGTCCGCACCCGACCCCGCGTTCTCGCGATCCTCATGCTGATCTCGTTCGCCGTGCTCTCCCTCTTCGCGAATCCCTCCCAGTCGCGAGACTTTCCGGCGCCGTTCACGGAAGCCCTGGAGTCAGCCGAGGACACCGCAGGAGCCCCGGAGGGATCGCTGTCTGTCGACCTGGACATGGAGTGTCACGGACCTGCGCTGACCCACCACCAGGTGACGAACTGGTCCGGTTTCTGGCTCTCGCCCCGAGAAGTGGAGACCATCGATCCTCGCCGAGGCGAGAGCTACGACTCCGACATCGTCATCGCCTGCGGCGACTGGCCGAGAGGACAGGAGATGGGGGCGGAGGCCATCGCGGGATCCGGGTACTACACGTACAAGGTGTGGGTCCTCCCAGGTGAGCTGCAGGACGAACTCGAGGAGGCCGGGCTCCTGGTCGAGTGACCGCGGCCCGCGCAGGGCCCGAGGACTCCGCCGACCACGTCGGCCCCGGATCGCGGACCGCGGGCCCGATCCGAGGGCACCCGGACGTCACCTCGGTGAGGCCGCCTCATCACCCTGGGAGTGCGCCACAGCACTGACCAGCCGTGGAGGGCGTTTCGGGCCGGGACCCGCGACCACCGGTTACCATCGACGACATGCGAATCACCACCGTGGGATGCGGGTACCTGGGCGCGGTCTACGCCGCGTCGATGGCGTCGATCGGGCATGAGGTCCTAGGCCTGGATGTCGACCAGAAGAAGATCGATAACCTCGCGGCGGGGATCCCGCCGTTCCACGAGCCCGGCTTCGACGAGCTGCTGCGCGAGGCTCTGGACACCGGGAGGCTGACCTTCTCCACCGACTACTCCCTGGCCGCGGACTACGAGGCGCATGTGATCTGCGTGGGCACCCCCCAGCAGGTGGACTCCGCCCGCGCAGACCTCACCTATGTGCATGCCGCCGTGGACTCCCTGATCCCGCATCTGCAGGACCATCACGTGGTGCTGGGCCGCTCCACAGTGCCCGTCGGCACTGCGGAGGCTCTGGTTCAGCGGCTGCGCGACGCCGGGGTGAAGTCCCCGCTGGCGTGGAACCCGGAGTTCCTGCGGGAGGGTTTCGCGATCGAGGACACCCTGCGCCCGGATCGCATCGTGTACGGCCTGCCGGAGGACCCGGCGGAGGCCGCGCGGGCCCGCAAGGTGCTCGATGGGATGTACGCCACGATGCTGGAGGCCGATACCCCGCTGGTGGTGGGCAACTACGCCACCGCCGAGCTGGTGAAGGTCTCCGCCAACTCCTTCCTGGCCACCAAGATCTCCTTCATCAACGCGGTCGCGGAGGTGTGCGAGGCCACCGGCGCAGACGTGTCCGTGATCGCGGAGGCAATCGGTCTGGATGACCGGATCGGCCCGAAGTTCCTGCGCGCCGGCATCGGTTTCGGCGGCGGCTGCCTGCCCAAGGACATCCGCGCCTTCATGGCCCGCGCCGGTGAGCTGGGCGTCACCGAGGCCCTCGCCTTCCTGCGCGAGGTGGACCATGTGAACAACCGCCGCCGCGACCACGTGGTGAACATGACCCGCAAGGCCCTGGGCGGTTCCTTCACCGATAAGCGCATCGCGGTGCTGGGCGCTGCGTTCAAGCCCAACTCCGATGACACCCGCCAGTCCCCCGCGCTGTACATCGCCTCGAAGCTCTCCGGGCGCGGCGCGGATGTGGTGGTCACCGATCCGGCGGCGAACTCCCGCGTGCACGCCGAGCGGCCGAACCTCGCCGTGGCGGAGGACGCCTACGCGGCAGCGACCGGCGCCGATGTGGTGCTGCTGCTGACCGAGTGGGATGAGTTCAAGCAGCTGGACCCGGTGAAGCTGCGCGAGGTGGTGGGCACCCCCCACATGATCGACGGCCGCAATGTGCTGGATCCGGCGCAGTGGCGTGAGGCCGGCTGGACCTACCAGTCCATGGGTCGCCCCTGATCGCTCCCGCGCTGTTGACCTGAGCAGTCGCCCCGTCCGGCCCCTGTGCCGGGCGGGGTTTGCTTGAATAGCAGGATGACCCACACCGCCCCCGCCCCGTCCGCTGCCGCCCGCGAGAACGCCCTGGACCTGGGTGCCTTCGTCACGGCATCCCCGTCGAGCTTCCACGCCGTGCGCGAGAGCGCCCGCCGCCTCGAGCAGGCCGGGTTCACGCGCCTGGAGGAGACGGAGCACTGGGAGCGCGACGATGTGGCCGGGAACCGCTTCGTGGAGCGCGATGGGGCGATCCTCGCCTGGTCCGCGCCCGAGGGCGCCGATGCCCGCTCGCCGTTTCGCATCGTCGGCTCGCACACCGACTCCCCGGCGCTGAAGCTCAAGCCCAACCCGCAGCTGGGCGCGGAAGGCTTCGCCCAGGTGGGCGTCGAGATCTACGGCGGGCCTCTGCTGAACTCCTGGCTGGACCGGGAGCTGCGGATGGCCGGGCGCCTCACCCTGCGCGATGGCCGCAGCGTCCTGGTGGACACCCCCGGGCTGCTGCGTGTGCCGCAGCTGGCGGTGCACCTGGACCGCGCGGTGAACAAGGAGGGCCTGGCCCTGGATCCGCAGCGGCACATGCAGCCGATCATCGGCCTCGGCGAGGTGGATGTCCTCACGGTGCTGGCCGAGCATGCGGACGTGGAGCCCGTGGAGATCGTCGGCATGGATGTGGTGACGGTTGATGCGCAGTCCCCCGCCCTGTTCGGCGCCCGCGAGGAGCTGCTGGCCTCCGCCCGCCTGGACAACCTCTCCTCCGTCCACGCAGAGGTGCAGGCCCTGATCGCCCTCGCCTCCGGTGAGCGGGAGGAGCCGGCCGCGGGCGGTCCCGCCCCGATCGCGCTGATGATCGCGAATGACCACGAGGAGGTGGGTTCGGCCACGCGGTCCGGTGCCGGTGGCCCGTTCCTCGAGGATGCGCTCGTGCGGATCCATGCGGCGCTCGGCGGGGATGACGTCTCGCGCCGCGAGGTGATGGCTTCCTCGCTCGTGCTCTCGGCCGATGCCGGGCATGCCGCCCACCCCAACTACCCTGAGCGGCACGACCCGGTGACCCGGCCGCGGCTCGGCGCGGGGCCGATGCTGAAGATCAACGCCCAGCAGCGGTATGCGACCGATGCCGTGGGCATCGCGGCCTTCACTGCCGCGTGCGAGCGCGCCGAGGTGCCGCTGCAGCATTTCGTGTCCAACAATGCGATGCCCTGCGGCTCCACCATCGGCCCCATCACCGCGACGCGCCTGGGCATGACCACGATCGATGTGGGGATCACGCTGCTGTCGATGCATTCGGCCCGGGAGATGTGCGCGGCCGTGGATCCGCTGTTGCTGCAGCGCTCATGCGTCGCGTTCCTGGCGGGCTGAGAACCGCCCCGCTCCTTCGGCGATGACACCTGCCACCACCCCGGCATCCGCCCCTGCCCGATTCCGCCCCGAGCTGCATGGGCTGCGCGGCCTCGCCATCGGCCTGGTGGTCCTCTACCACGTATTCGCCGATCGGGTCTCCGGCGGCGTGGACGTGTTCCTGTTCCTCTCAGCGTTCCTGCTGGTCGGCACGTTCATGCGGCGCGCCGACGCCGGGGAGCCGATGCGCCCGGCCGCGTACTGGGCCCGGGCCTTCAAACGTCTGCTGCCACCTGCCGCGGTGACGGTGCTGCTCACGCTGCTGGCGGTACGGCTGCTGCTGCCGGCCGAGCGGTGGATGCCCGCGATCACCGATGCCTTCGGCTCCCTGCTGCAGGTGGAGAACTGGGTGCTGATCCACCGCGGCGTGGACTACTACGCCCCCGAGCAGTCCGGGGCGTCCCCCTTCCAGCACTTCTGGTCGCTATCCGTGCAGGGGCAGATCTTCCTGCTGTGGCCGCTGCTGATCGCACTCACGGTGACGATTGCCCGCGCCCTGGGCCGATCCGTGCGCACGGCGCTGGTGATCCTGTTCCTGCTGCTCCTGGTCCCATCGCTGACCTGGTCGATCCACTCCACCGCGACGCAGCAGACCATCGCGTACTTCGACACCGCCGCCCGCGCCTGGGAGTTCGCCGCCGGATCGCTGCTAGGGATCCTCCTACCGGCGTGGGAGCAGCGGCGCGCCACCGGCCGCCCTCGCGGACGGCACCGAGCGGTGCGACGTTCCCGGTCCGCACCCGCCGCCGTGATCGGCTGGTTCGGGCTCATCGCGCTCATCTCCTGCGGCCTGCTGCTGGACGTGCAGGGGGCCTTCCCCGGGTGGATCGCCGCCTGGCCGCTGGGCGCTGCGGCGCTCGTGCTGTGGGCTGGCCGCACAGGACATCGCTTCGGCCCGGATCGCTTCCTCTCCTCGGCGCCCCTGCGCTTCCTCGGTGACGTCTCCTATGCGCTCTACCTGGTGCACTGGCCGCTGCTGACCCTCCACCTGGCGCGCACGGGCGCGGAGCGCGCCGATCCGGTGACCGGCGCGGCGATCATCCTGCTGTCCCTGGTGCTGGCCTGGCTGCTAACACGCTTCGTGGACACGCCGTTCCGGCGCTGGCGGTGGGCGGGAGCACGGGCCCGCCGCTCCGGTCTGGTGGTGCTCAGTGTGCTCGTGCTCGCTCTGCTGCCGGTGCTCGGTGTGCAGCAGCAGCTGCTCGCCGCCCAGAGGGAGGCCCAGCAGGAGGCTGCCGCCACCCATCCGGGGGCCGACGTTCTTGCGCCGGACTGGCCCGGGGACCCTGACGCAATCGACCCGATGGTCGAGCCGCTGCCCACGGCGGCCCTGGTCTCCCGGGACTGGGTGCAGCTCGACGGGCCCTGCACCGGGCCGCTCACCCCCACGGATCCGAACCTCGCCGAGGACTGCCGGATGAGCGCGCCTGATCCGGCTGTGCCCGATGCACCGGTGCTGCTCGTGCTAGGGAATTCCCGCGCCCAGCGGGCTTGTCAATCCCTGTGTGTAAGGGGTGTGATGCGGGTTACAGGTAGGGTTCGATTCGTTCGGGGTAGACGAGGGCGAGTTGGCCGAGGGCGGCCTTCCAGTTCGTGGTTACCGATCCTTCGATG
>NZ_JALLAL010000055.1:0-17264 GCF_023062615.1 Brachybacterium sp. Marseille-Q7125
GGCGGGGGGGGGCCGGGGCGGGGGGGGAAGGGGGCGGGGGAGGGCCGGGGCGGGGGGGGGAGGGGGGGGGCCGGGGGCGGGGCGCCGCCCTGCCCGGGGCCCGGGCCGCCGCCGCCCCGCCCGCCCCGCCCCTACCTCAGTAGTACACCGCGAGCTTGCCCGTCGGACCGTCGATGACCTGCACGGGGGTGTCGAACACGTGGGTGAGCACCGCGGCGTCCATGATCTGCTCCACGGACCCGGACTGCACCACGTCCCCGTCCTTCATCGCGACGATCGCATCGGCGTAGTGGGCGGCGAAGTTGATGTCGTGCAGCACCACCACGATGGTGCGGCCCAGCTCACGGCCGGCGTCGCCTTCGACCTCGACTATCTCGGTGCCGGGCCGCTCCGCCTCACCCCCACGAAGGACTCCGGCCGGGAGCCGCTGGGCGTGGACGGCTACCCGACGCTGGTGCGGGCGACGATGCTGCCGGTCGTCGCGATCGGGGACGTCACCCCGGGGTGTCGGCGCGCTTCCCGGAGATCCAGTCGTCCCACGCCGCGCCGCTGCTCCCGCTCTCCTCGGGCTCGCCCACGGGTCCGATGAAGTGGGCGGCGGCCGCGAGCAGCACGATGCCGAGCGACATGACCGGTCCGGTCCAGACGCTCTCCCCGTCCAGGACCTGGAGCACGACGAGCCCGATCAGCGCCGGCAGCACGCCGGTCGGGGAGAGCGCCAGCACCGCGCCGAGGGCGAGCGCCGCAACGGCGCAGACCGGCAGGATCCACCACAGGTCGGCGAAGGCGTCGAGATCCCCGGGCACCAGCAGCGGCGAGAGCGAGAAGAACAGTCCCGTCGCGAGACCGCCGCCGACGACCGCGCCGAGCAGCCGCAGCCCCTCGTACTGCGCCCACCTCCCCCCGTGGCCGGACCGCGCATGCGCCCATCCCGCACCGGCCCCCAGGAGCACGCACCCCGCTCCCAGGACGAACGCCGCACTCACCAGGAGGGAGTAGGTGGAATGCGCCTCCACGTCCAGCAGTTCCAGCCCCTGTGCGACGACGAGCTGGACGGCCCCAATCGCCGAGAGCACCGCACCCGAGGTGACCAGCGCCCCGACGTGGCGGTACGAGAGCGCGGTCATCGCTGCGACCGTGAGGACCACCCCGATGCCCCAAGGCTGCGGCGGCTCGAGCGGCGACTCGAGCTGCCCCCCGGCCAGCATCCCCGTGAGGAGGCCGCCGAGCGCCACGGCCACCAGTCCGGCCCCTGCCGAGCGCGCGACGTCTCCCGCGACGCGCTCCCCGGATCCATCTGCGTACGACATCCCTCTCCCCCTCGCTCATGGACTGTCCACGCAGGATAGGGAAAAGATCCGGACCATTCCAGACACCCGTGCACATCCACGGTCCGGGCGCTGGAGCCCTGCGCCGGCCGGGGCGGGGCAGGACCGCCCGGGCCTGGTCAGAGCCGGTTTCACCTCAGCAAGGACAGCGCGGTGGCGGGGCTGCTACGCACTGGAGCCCGGCGACATTTGCCGATTCTCGCGCCCACGCTTCCCCAATTGCGTCAAGCAGATGATCGAACCAATGCCTAGCATCACTGAAAACGTGTGATCACCAATCGGATGCCCACCGTCTATGCGCACCAGTTCGATAACCCACAGGGTGAGGGCAGCAACAAGTGATCCACGCAAACATAAACGCGCAACCCTAAAGGCGCCGGATATATTTTTCAGCTGCCCTAGAGCGATCAGCCCTACGCCGACAACTCGAAGACTACCCTCCCAGAGCCCTACTGGATCAACCCAGAACCATCCACTTAAAAGCACGACAGATAGGGCCAAAAAGAGGAATACACGCATATTGAAGACACTCCTGAAGCTTACGTCATCATAACATCGAACTGGTCAACCTGCCTCAGCACGTCTTCGACGCATACCGTTCACACTTGCTCTCCAGGCAGCAATCGCCGAACCACTCAACGCATGCTGCACACGCGACCAGCGCACAAGCAATACAGGGCTTAGGCCCCGCAAAACAGGCTGCCACACAGCCGTGACAGCACTTTCCGATACACTTGGCGTTATGCTTCTTGCAGTTGCATCGATAGCATCGATTCCGATCCATACATTGAGACTGAGTGCACTTCGAAGCCATCGTTACTCGACCTTCTTGAGTGCCGATAGACGACACTTCTGAAAGTGCGGTTGGGGCGACCCCATCATCTAGCTTGTCGAACAGGCAGTGAAGAATTTCCGGGTCATCACCCTTGGTCTCGAGATAGAAGGCCCGCGCAGCTACATGCTCCTCATTATTAGCCGAGACATAGTGATGGACAACGATATACAGTTCACCGAAAATCGCGACCGCAGAAGTACGCACGGCACCGCTGGCCAGACTGAATCGATTTGCCTTATAAGATTCAGGCTGTTCACGCCTCAGCAAGCCAGCGCTTATCAGGACATCCTTTCGTTCCTCAATGAGGCGCGATTCCGACAAGCTCAGGCACTCGTCGATTGCATCTCGCGCCTCAGCTTCCGACAATTCCGTCTTTGACTCGACGTCAGCATCCTGAAGCCACTTCGGGCCTTTGGCCACTGCGGGACTCCCGGCGAATGTCGCCATCGATACGACCCCAAGTCCAGCGATCGCTTTAAAAACCCGCTTCTCGAAAGAAGGCGAGACCCTCCCCCGTTCTTCGCCTCACCGATGGCGCGAAGCATGCGGTACGACTTTCCAATGCCAAAGGCATTGAAGAGTTCAGCGCTCAGCTTCGCTCCCATATACGTCTTCTTCCCACCGCCCGCAAGCTCCTTGATTAACACCGGCGCATTAGGGACGGGGGTATTTAGAGCCTTGTGCGCGTCACGTACATACGCGGACTGCAGAGGGACCACTCGAAGGTCGCCACCAGTCTGGTCCGACACCGCCCTCGCCGTGTCTTCACAAAATGCACAATGCCCATCGTAAGCTAGAGTATATTTGACCGCCATCGCTCTCGCCTCCTTGGTAGCTCCTACTAAACCGCCCTCTTCTAGAACGGATCGCACAAACTTCCACCGCGCGGCTTTGCAGATGTAGTTTGAACCATTGAGGAGCATGCGAATATTCTCGGGCTGTGGTGACTCGAACCTAGCAAGTCAGTTTTGCCAACACAAGGGGTCGCTTCAACTTCATTCCAAAGTACTAGCCTCGATCTTTCATCGGGCTGGTGAGCGGTCGCGGTCGGCGTCGTTGCCGGTGTTCAGCTGCTGATTCTGGCATCCGGGTATGACAGATCGTCGCAGTGTCCGTTGCGGGCGGTCGGGTTCCACTCCCGAGAAGAGATGCTGCTGGTCGTAGGGACGGGCGGCCTTGCCGGATCAGGTCTGCGCGACGGCAATGCGGAGCCGGTTGACGCCGGTTAGGACGGTGCGGGCTTCGGGAGCGTGCTGGGCGAGGTGGAGGAGGTTGTGCCGGCTGCGGCGCACGAGGGTCGCGGGGATCTCGAACAGCCGTGCGCGGAGCCGTTTGGGCTCCCACTTCCGCGCATCATGGCCGGTCAGCGCGATGGTCTGCATCCAGGCGACGAGCTCGCAAGCGAGCTGGATGATCTGGCACCAGACCTGGTTCTGCGCGAAGCCCTGCAGCGGGAACTTCATCAAGCCCATGTCCTTGGCGTTGCGGATCCGGTCTTCGCATCGTGCGCGGCGGCGGTGTCGCAGCTCGAGCACGGGAAGTTGGCCGCGCGGGGTGTTGGTCGCGAACGCGGTGATGCGCATCCCCTCGTGATCGGTGATCCGCAGCTGCGCCCCAGGATGAGGACGTTCCTTCCGCACGATCACCCGCATCCCGGGCGGCCAACCCTGAAGATCCAGCAGCCCGGTCAGTTCCGCGACCCATGCTCCGTCGCGGATCCCGTCGGTGTCGGTGTCGTAGGCAGGAGTCCACGTCTTCGCCTCATCGATACGTTCCAGCAGGTCGGGAGCGTTCGCGGGGAGGGTGAACCCGACTGAGTAGGCCAGACGCTGCCCGGTCAGCCACTTGACGAAGTCCTTGGTGCCACCGGCTCCGTCGGTGCGGATCAGGATCTTCTTCGACCCCCTTCCGCCGGAGGAGAGCAGACCAGCCGGGAGCTGCGCAAGGGCCTGCCTGGTGATGGTGATGTGATCGGCGGCGGTGTTGGAACCGGCGTTGCCGGGGCGCAGGTGGATCGCCAGCGGTTCCCCGGTTCCTTCGCTGCCGTGGTCCAGGAAAGCGCACAGTGGGTGGTAACCGAAGCCGCGTTTGAACGTCGGTGCAGCCTGCTCCTTCTCGCTGTGGACGTTGATCAGGGTGGCGTCGAGGTCGATGACCAGCGGATTCTGCGCACTGACCCTGCGGACCGGGGAGTGGTCGCCGGCCAGTGCCCAGGCCCGTTCCCGCGCGATGCGGCGGGCCTGGGAGATCGCCTCGACCACGGCGGGCGCGTCCTCGGCCAGCGTGGTCAGGTTCCTGGAGATCGTTGGGGCCGAGGCGACGTCTCCGAACAGTCCCGGTTCGCATCGCAGCAGATCAGTATCCGAAGCGTGCTCGCCGCCGATCGCGAGAGTCATCGCGAGGTCCAGCAGGACCTTCGAGGCGTGATGCTCGGCCAGTGGCTTCGTCCACGGATCCAGAGCTTCACGCAGCGAAGGGGCGAGGCCGGTGGCGTGGATCGTGCCGGTCAGCAGCACCGCGCCCGCATGCGCGGCCGCCGGGACCTCAGCGATGTCCACGCGCGGACGGGGGTAGAAGAACAAGGTAGGGTGGGACACCTGAAAGGTGCTCCTTCCGGCCAGGGATTACGAGACTCAACACCCCGTATCATCCCAGGCCAGGAGCACCTTTCTTTATGCCGTCCGTCGGGCGAGACCACACCCCCGTGAAATCTCGAGGCTAGTCATAAAGACGGGACTGCTGCGCGGATAGTTGGCAGTCGGGGTGTTAGGCCGCGAGTGTCACGGCGGGGCTCATGATGGTCTCGTGTTCGATGGGGGTCAACCGGCCCAGTCGGGCCTGCCGTCGGCGCCGGTGGTAGGTCCGCTCGGTCCAGGAGGGGGTACCTCCCGCTTGCGGGGGAATGATGGCGACGCGGAGCTCTTCCCGGGTGCGCCACCGCTGACGGTTCAGGACGTTCTTCTGCAGTAGTGCGAAGAACGATTCCATCGCGGTGTTGTCACCGGCGGCACCGACCTGGCCCATGGAGCCGATGAGGTGGTACTGGTCCAGGGCGTGGGTGAATGACCGGGCTCGGAACTGGGACCCGCGGTCGGAGTGGACGATGCACCCGGCCACGTCCTCGCGTCGGGCAGCGGCGCTGTTCAGGGCGTTTACGGCCAGGCGGGCTTTCATCCGTGAGTCGATCGAGTAGCCCACGATCCGTCCGGAGAACGCGTCCTTGACCGCGCACAGGTAGAGCTTGCCCTCGTCAGTGGGATGCTCAGAGGGGGCACCACCCGCTGCGATGATGCGCGGAGCGCGCAGCGGGGGAATGTCGGTGAGCCACAGTTCGTTGACGTCATCGGCGGTGGAGTCCCGCTCGACGAGGTCGTCGTGGACCGCAGGCCCGGGGCGCTTGCCGTTCTTCCCCCGTTTGATGCCGGACATGGAGAACCACTGGTTGTCGTGGCAAATCCTCCACGAGGTGCGATCACACATCCCTCCCCAGCGCCAGCGGCCTCATCGTCCAGGAGGCGGGAGCCGAACTCAGGGTCATCCAGGTGAGCGTCATGCAGGGCGTTAGGGCGGTAGGCCTCGCGCAGCTCCGTGGGCGTCACGGGCTGGCGGAGCCACCGGTAGTACGGGGCTCTGAAGAGCTTCAGAACCCACAAATACACCGCACCCCCGCCCCCAGGCTCAGTAGTACACCGCGAGCTTGCCCGTCGGCCCGTCGATGACCTGCACGGGGGTGTCGAACACGTGTGTGAGCACCGCGGCGTCCATGATCTGCTCCACGGGCCCGGACTGCACCACATCCCCGTCCTTCATCGCGACGATCGCATCGGCGTAGTGGGCGGCAAAGTTGATGTCATGCAGCACCACCACGATGGTGCGGCCCAGCTGACGGGCGGCGTCGCGCAGGCGCCCCATCATCTGCACGCTGTGGCGCATGTCGAGGTTGTTCAGCGGCTCGTCGAGCAGCACGTACTCGGTGTCCTGCGCCAGCACCATCGCCACGTACGCTCGCTGGCGCTGCCCGCCGGAGAGCTGGTCGAGGTACCGGTCCTCGAGGTCCCCGAGGTTCAGAAAGTCGATGGCCTCGGAGATCTTGTGCTCATCCAGCCGTGTCAGGCGCCCCTTGGAGTAGGGGAAGCGGCCGAAGCCCACGAGCTGCCGCACGGTGAGGCGCGTGATGAAGTGGTTCTCCTGCCGCAGCACCGAGAGGATCCGGGCGAGGTCCGCACTGGCGGTGCTGGACACGTCGTACCCGGCCACTTCGATGACGCCCTCGTCGATCCCGAGCAGACGCCCGATCATGGTCAGCAGAGTGGATTTCCCGGCGCCGTTGGGGCCCACCAGGGCGGTGACCCCGCCGGCGGGAATGTCCACGCTCACCGGGCCGATGGTGACGGTGCCGGTGTCGGAGGTGTAGGTCTTGCGCACCTGGTCGACGTGGATCACAGGCGTCCCTTCCTCATGACGACGGCGAGGAACACGCAGCCGCCCACGAACTCGATGATGATGGAGACCACGCCCTGCGCGTAGAACACGTGCTGCATGACGAAGTAGGCGCCGGCGAGGATGACGAATCCGGCCAGCGCCCCGACAGGCAGCAGCAGGCGGTGGTCGTGCGTGCCGGCGATCTGGTAGGTCAGCGTAGCCACCAGGAACCCGAAGAACGTCATCGGCCCCACGAGCGCGGTGGAGACGGCCATCAGCACCGAGACCAGCACGAGCATGTAGATCGTCTGGCGGCCGTGGTCCACGCCCACGTTGATGCACACATCCCGCCCTAGCGCGATGACGTTCAGCCGCCGGGCGTTCAGCCAGATCAGGGCGGTGGCGATGAGCACCAGCGGGATCGCGTAGGGGAGGTACTCGAAGCTCGCGTTGGTCACCGAGCCGAACAGGCGGGCGGCGAGGACGTCGAACTCGCTGGGGGTCAGCAGGCGCTGCATGAAGGTCGACACCGCCCCCATGCCGCCGCCGATGATGATGCCCACCAGCAGCATGACCTGGATGTTCGCATACTTGCCGCGCAGCAGCCAGCCGTACAGCAGCACGGAGAGCCCCACCATCGCCACGACCTGCAGCAGGAACTGAGTGGTGCCCTGCAGCGCGACTACCCCGGCGACGCCGAGGAAGTACACCGCACCGGTCTGGATCACCCGGTACAGGGATTCGAAGCCCATGATCGACGGGGTGATGATGCGGTTGGTGGTGATGGTCTGGAACGTGATCGTGGCGACCGCCTGACAGAGGGCCACCACCGCCATCACCACCAGCGAGGTCGCGCGCATCTCGGCGATCAGCCAGAAGCCACGGGTGCCGATGGGCATGGGGTTGTCCAGGGTGAGCATGCCGCCGGCGATCGCGACGGCGAGGATGATCAGGCCGATCAGGGCGATGCGGTAGCGGCGATGACCGCGGGGGTCGGGGAACGCGCCCGAGGAGGAGCGCACGGAGCGCGGGGCACCGATGATGTCGAGGTCGCCGACGAGGTCCCCTGGGGAAGTGCCGACGCCCGACGGTGCTTCATCGGGCACGGCGTCCAGGCGGCGCCCTGGAACGACGGCGGTGCTGCCGGGGCGGCGCGCCGGGATACGACGCGCTGGGGTGCCGCTCGCGCGAGTGCCGCCCGCGGAGGGCCGATGGTCCGCGGGCTCGCGCTGGGTTTCGGGGCTGCGCTCAGACATGTCGACGCTGCCTCACGAGCAGGGCGATGAACACGACCGCGCCGACGATTCCGAGGATCAGCGAGACCGGCACCTCGAACGGCATGATGATCGTGCGCCCGATCAGGTCGCAGATGGTGACGATCGCGATGCCGAGCAGGCACACCCACGGCAGGTTCGAGCGCAGGTCGTCGCCGCGGATGAGCGAGACGACGTTCGGGACGATCAGGCCCAGGAAGGGCAGGTTCCCCACCACCACGGTGACCACGCCGGTCGCGATCGCGACGAGCCCGGTGCCCAGCAGCAGCACCCGCTGGTAGTTCACGCCGACGTTGGTGGCGATGTCCTGGCCGAGGCCGATCACGGTGAGGCGGTCCGCGACCAGGAACACCGCGATCCCCACGATCAGCACGATCCACAGCACCTCGTAGCTGCCGCGCAGCACGGAGGTGAAGGAGCCGGCGAACCACACGCCGAGGTTCTGCAGCGCGTCGAACTGGAGGGCGACGAAGGTTGAGACGGAGCCGATGACCGCGCCGAGCATGATGCCGATGATCGGCACGATCAGGGAGCTGCGCAGCGTCACCTTCCGCAGGAACAGGAAGAACACCATCGTGCCGATGAAGGAGAAGACGATCGCGACGCTCATCTTCGCGAGCAGGCCAGCGCCGGGCACCAGCACCATCATCAGGATCAGCCCCAGCCCCGCCCACTCGGTGGTGCCCGTGGTGGTGGGCTCGACGAAGCGGTTCTGGGTCATCAGCTGCATGATCAGCCCGGACATCGACATCGCGGCGCCGGCGAGGACGAGCGCGATGGTGCGGGGGATGCGGGTGATCGCGAACATCTGGGCGCCGTCGTCGGCGCCGAAGATGTCGTAGGCACCGGTCAGCAGCGAGGCGAGCAGCAGCAGCGCGACCAGCACGATGCCGATCACGAGCTTGCCGTCGATCAGGCGGTCGCGCCGGCGGCGCGTCGGCGGATCGGCCGTCGGGGGCGCCGACGGAGCTGCCGGGGCGGGCTCCGAGGGCGTGGCGGGGACGGGGCGGGACATCAGAACTCCTGGGCGGGACCGGCGAGGAACGGGCGCCGGACGGTCACAGGCCGCACGGCGGGCGGGGCCCCGAGGGCCCTGCCCGCCGTGCGGCGGTCGACGTAGACGGACGTGATCAGGAGGCCTTGCCCTCGAGCGCGTCCGCGAACTGGTCGAAGAACTCGGTGTAGGTCTGGATCGACTCGTTGGTGTACGTGTCCGCGGGCATGTACACGATGTTGCCCTCCGCCACGGCGGTGACGCCAGCGAGCGCCTCGGAGGAGTCCAGCAGCTCGTTGGCGGGCTTGTACTCCGGGTCGTCGGCGGAGATGGCCGCGTCGCGGTCCATCACCAGGATCCAGTCGGGGTTCGAGTCGGCGATGGCCTCGACGGAGATGTCGTCGCCCTGGTGGTCGTCGCTCGCGCCCTCGACCTCGAGCGCGGGGACGAGCCCGAGCGCCTCGAAGGTCCAGCCCAGGGCGCGGCCCACGCCGGGGGCGATGTAGCCGATCTCGCCGCCGGAGGTGTTCACGGCCATGACGGTGGAGGAGCCGTCGTAGGCGCTCTTCACGCGCTCCATGGCGGCGTCCAGGTCGGTGCCAAGGGCCTCGGCCTCGGACTGCTTGTCGAAGATCTCGCCGAGCACGGCGACCTGGCGCTTGAGCTCGTCGGCGAAGGGCTGGTCCTCGCGCGGGTCGAGCTCGAGCACGACGGCGTCCGGCGCGTATTTCACGAAGTCGTCGTGGTACTGGGCGAAGCGCTGCCCGTTGATGATGAGGTCCGGCTCGGCGGCGACGACGGCTTCGAGGTTGGGCTCGCGGTGGTTGCCCAGGTCGATGATGGATTCGTCGCCCTTGAGGGGGTTCGTCGAGGGCATCAGGGCGCGCGCGGCAGCGCTGAGGGTGACGCCCCAGTCGGCGAGGGTCTCGAAGGTGCGGTTGTCGGTGGCGACGACGGACTGCGGCGGGACCGGGACCTTCTGGGTGCCGAGGTTGTCTTCGATCTCGACGGTTGTGGCGTCACTGCTGCCGTCACTGCTGCCGGAGCTGTCGGCGTCGGTGGAGTCGGGGGTGCCGCAGGCGGCGAGCGCTAGCCCGAGGGTGCCGGCGAGGCCGAGCGAGCCGAGGTGGCGGCGGGAGATCGCGGGGCGGGAGATCGAGGTCATGTGCGGACTTTCTGTGATGCGGGACCGGGCGGGGCACCCGGAGGGGAAGGACGCCGATGAGGTTAGCCTTACCTGACCGGTTTTCGCCACTCCGGAGTTGCGTAAATGTGGTGGGGTCGACAGGGGCGCCGTCGGCTTGCTGCCCGCTAGGGTGAGCCGTGGTCCGCGGGTGGGTCGCGGGCCGGACGATGCGGCGCGGAGGCACCATGAACAACAACGCCCAGAGCTCCGGGGGCGGACTGCCCGACTTCTCCGGCGGATCCCGCAGCGGCGGTAGCTCCTCGGGCCTGCCGGATTTCAGCGCCGGAGGCTCCTCCGGCGGGGGCGGCGAGGGCGGCGGCCAGAGCCCGTGGGACAGCCCTGGTCCGGCACCGCGCCCGTCGGCCCCGGGAGGTTCGGGGGGAGGTGGCCGGGGCAAGGGCCCGCTGCTCGCCGCGATCATCGGCGGCGGCGTGTTCCTCGTGATTCTGCTGGGCGTGGGGGCGCTCGTGCTGTGGCAGACCGTGCTCTCGGGCGGTTCGGCTGACCCCACCGCGAAGGACCCGACGTCCCAGGAGGAGCCGGCAGAGGATCCGGAGACCTCGAAGCACCCCGAGTACACGCCCACCGATGACCCGAGCGCCGAGCCGGAGTCCGGTGAGCAGACGCTGCTAGAGAAGCCCACCACGGACTGCACGCTGGTGGACAACGAGGTGACCACCGAGCAGGCCGAGGGGGTGCTGCGCGGCGGTGGCCTGGAGGTTCCCGTCCCGGAGGACTGGAACACCGGGACGAACTGGTACTCGCAGACCCCCTACGCCACCGACATGTCCTTCATCGACCAGCCCGTGGAGTCCGGCTGGTACACCGTGGTGGGTGTGGGCGCGGTGAGCTGGCCCGAGGAGGAGGGCGAGTACCCGGGGGCGCAGGAGGCGGCCCGCGCAATTTTCCAGTGCTCCCTGACCACGGATGATGCCGAGGAGCTGTACGACAGCCCGGTGGACCTCTCGAACTATCGGGAGGAGCAGATCTCCGTGGACGGCACGGACGCGTGGCTGATCCAGGGCGATGCGGCGATCTCAGATACTGCGCTGCTGCACACGGTGAGCGCCTGGCGCAAGGTGACCATCGTCGTGGAGACCCCGGATGGCCCGGCGGTGTTCGACGGCGGCGCGGCCGTCGGGCATGACCAGCAGGTCGCGGACCTCCAGACGATGATCGACGAACTCCACGCCATCTGACACCCGTCGCGCCCTTCCCGAGCGCGTCCCGTCACCCCCTCTCGGCGCCCCTCTCAGCCAAAACGGCTACGTTTTCGTGGAAATCCGGTCCGAATTTCCACGAAAACGTAGCCGTCTGCGCGAAGGAGAGGTGGGGCGCCCCCGGGGTTGAGGGTGCGCCCGTCTGCGCGAGGGAAAGGTGTGGCCGACGGGGTCAGGCGTCCTTGCGGCGGCGGGCGTCGGCGAGCTTCTGCAGCGCGGAGCGCTTATCGGACTGGTTCAGGACCAGCGCCGCAGCGATCGCGAGCATCCAGGAGTCCTTCGCCACGGAGATGCCGTCCTGCGTGGGGCGCACGCCGTCGGACTCGGTCATGCCGGGGGTGCGCAGGTACATCGAGACCATGGAGCCGGAGAATCCGGCGAGCGCAAGGCCGGCCACGCGGGTGGGGACGAAGGGCAGCAGCAGGGCCGCGCCCACTGCGATCTCGCCATAGCTGAGGAACTTCGCGAACTGCTCAGGGGTGAGATCACCCAGCGCCGGGACGCCGTTCTTCGCCATCTGCTGCAGGCCCGCGGCGGTCTCCGCATCCATGCCGAGCTTGCCAATGCCGGAGTTGAGGATGAAAGCGCCGGGGACGGCGCGCAGGATGGTGTTGGTCAGGCTCATGAGATCCTCCCGAGGTAGTTCAGCTTTCACCTAGATCGTAGGGGTGGGCCAACGACTGGCTAGTACCGGGCCAGGATCTCACCGTGCAGGAGCGAGAACCACCCATCGGACTCCTCAGACCAGGCGGTCCAGGCACAGGAAAGCTCTTCGAGCTGGGGCTGGTCCGTCAGGTCGAGTTCACGCAGTGTGGTGGCCAGCGGCGGGGCGAGCACGCGTCCCGCCCAGGCGCCACCCCAGGCGGCCCGCCCCTCGGCCGTGGCATACAGCGTGGTCGAGGAGCTCGGGGTGACCTCACCGAACCCTGCCTCCCGCGCCCAGGTGAGCAGGCGCCTGCCCGCATCGGGGGTGCCGCCGCCGGCCCGCGCAGCCTTGAGGTACAGCTCGCGCCAGCGGTCCAGGCCGGGGCTGTCGGGCCACCAGCGGAACCCCTCGTAATCGCTCTCGCGCACCGCGGCAAGCCCGCCGGGGTGCAGCACCCGTCGGATCTCCCGCAGCGCCTGCACCGGCTCCGGGATGTGCTGGAGGACCTGGTGGACATGGACCACATCGAACGTAGCGTCCGCGAAGGGCAGAGCACGGGCGTCCCCCACCACGACGCGCGATCCGGCGACGCCCTGGCGGCCGAGTTCCGCGCGGGTGATCGCCGCAGCCTCCTCACTGACCTCGATCGCCGTGAGGTGCTCGGGGCCGACGATGCGTGCGAGATCCGCGGCGATGGTGCCGGCGCCGCTGCCCACATCCAGTAGCTCGAGGCCCGGGCGCAGGTGCGGCAGCAGATGCCCGGCAGAGTTCGCCGCTGTGCGCTCGCGGTGGCTGGTGAGCACTGGAGAGCTGTATCCGTGCAGGTAGCGCGAGGGCACGGGGGTGACGTCGGCGGGATCCATGGGCCGAGGCTACGAGCCCGGTCCGCACTGGACCAGCACAGACCACAGGCTGAACCGGACACTCCCCGTCGGCCCTCTCCCGGCGCCCATTTCTGCCAAGACGGCTACGTTGTCGTGGGAATCCGGCACTCATTCCCACAAAAACGTCGCCGTCTGCGCGGAGGAGAGGTGAGGACGCGTCTGCGCGGAGGAGAGGTGAGGGTGCTGCGCGGGGAGCTGGAGGTGCTGGGTGGCGAGGGCGACGCGCTGTGCGTCGGCCCTGGCCGCGCCGTGCGCTGGGTCGTGGGAGACTTCTGCCCATCCCTGCCCCCGCCCCGTCGGCCCGGCCGACCCGTTCCCTCTGGAGCGTCCATGTCATCCCCCTCCCCCACCACCGAGTCGCGCAGCAGCGGCGTCATCGAGCACACCGGCATCGAGGTGATCGCCGAATCGGAGCGCACAGCGCGTCCGCGCGATCTGTTCTGGCCGTGGTTCGCGGCGAACGTGTCCGTGTTCGGCATGAGCTACGGCTCCTTTGTGCTGGGCTTCGGGATCTCCTTCATCCAGGCCACGATCGTCGCGGCGATCGGCATCACGGTCTCGTTCCTCCTGTGCGGACTGATCGCGATTGCCGGCAAGCGGGGCAGCGCGCCCACCATGGTGCTCTCGCGCGCGGCATTCGGGGTGCACGGGCAGAAGGTGCCGGGCATCGTGTCGTGGCTGACCTCGATCGGCTGGGAGACGTTCCTGGCGATCATGGCGGTGCTGGCCACCGCCACCGTGTTCTCCGCGATGGGCCTGCCCAGCGGAACGCTGGTGCTGGTGGTGGCCACGGTGTTCGTGGCGGCGCTGATCGTCGCGGCGTCGGTCGCGGGCTATCACACGATCATGAAGATGCAGTCGATCCTCACCTGGGTCACGGGCCTGGTGACGATCCTGTACATCGTGCTGACCCTGCCGCACGTGGACTTGGACGCGGTGATGGCAATCCCGCACGGCTCGTCGCAGGCGGTGATCGGCGCACTGGTGATGGTGATGACCGGATTCGGGCTGGGCTGGATCAACATTGCGGCGGACTGGTCGCGGTACCAGAAGCGCACGGCGTCCGATGGCGCGATCGTCCTGTGGAACACGGTGGGCGGGGCGGTGGCCCCGGTGATCCTGGTGATCTTCGGTCTGCTGCTGGCCGGCTCGGATCCGGAGCTGATGGACGCGGTGGGCGCGGACCCGATCGGCGCGCTCGCGACGCTGCTGCCGATCTGGGTGCTGATCCCGTTCTGGCTGACGGCGCTGCTGGCGCTGGTCTCCGGCGCGGTGCTGGGCATCTACTCCTCGGGCCTGACCCTGCTGAGCCTGGGCATCGACATCCCGCGCCCGGCCGCCGCCGCGATCGACGGGATGATCCTCACGGCCGGCACGATCTTCGTGGTGTTCTTCTCCACCGACTTCCTGGGGCCGTTCCAGTCCTTCCTCATCACCCTGGGCGTGCCGCTCGCATCCTGGGCCGGAATCCTCATCGCCGACATCCTCACGCGCAAGCGCGACTATGACGAGGCGGCGCTGTTCGATGCCTCCGGCCGCTACGGCTCGGCGGACTGGACCTCGATCCTGACGATGGCGGTGGCCTCGGTGATCGGCTGGGGTCTGGTGGTCAACGGCTTCGCCGAGGAGGCGGCGTGGAACAACTGGCAGGGCTATCTGCTGGGGCCGCTCGGCGGCAAGGAGGGCGACTGGGCCTGGTCGAACCTGGGCGTGCTGGTGGCGCTGGTGCTGAGCTTCCTGGTCACCCTGGTGGCGCGGCGCGGCACGATCCGCCGCCAGGAGCAGGGGCAGTACGCGGCCACGGCGGAGGTGCGGTGACATGACGGCCGACGGGGCTGCGGACTCGGCGCACGTCGAGCTGATCGGGGCAGCGGAAGATCCCGGCTGGCTCGTCATTATCGACGCACAGCGGATCTTCGCCGATCCCGCCTCGGAGTGGGCCTCGCCGTTCTGGCCGGGCGCGTGGGCGCGGATCCGCGAGCTCGCCGACCAGTTCGGCCCCGAGCGCACGCTGCTAACCCGTTGGCTGCCCACCGCGGACCGCTCCACCAGCTGGGGTGCCTACTTCGCGGCCTGGCCCTTCGCGGACGTGCCCGCCGACAATGCGCTGTACGAGCTGGTAGACGGGGCGCGGGAACTCAGCGTCCACCCCACGATCGACGAGCCGACGTTCGGGAAGTGGGGGCCGCAACTGCAGGCGGCGCTTGGCGCCGACGGGGCCGGGGGCGCCGGTGCGACGGGCGCGCCACGGTTCACGGTGGCGGGGGTGTCCACGGACTGCTGCGTCATCTCCACCGTACTGCCTGCCGCGGACGCCGGAGCCTGGGTGCACGTGGACGAAGCCGGGTGTGCGGCCTCGAGCGCTGAGAACGGGGAGGCGGCGCTCGCGGTGATGCGGCTGTTCCCGCCGCAGGTGAGCGTGGGGCAGGGCGCGGCGGAGGAACAGATCCGTCGGCATTATGAGGAGTGCCGCAGCGACGGAGCCGGCGCGCTCGAGGCGCTGCATGCCACCGCGATCCACCTCGAACTCAGCCTTGAGGACTGCGCCACTGTGCTGGGCATGAGCGGAGAGGTGCGCCGGGCGGGAGGGAGTTGGAGGATCCCACCGGCGTGAGGAGCTGGGCCTCAGCGGACGGGCCAGGGCCTTGGGGCACATGCTGCGGACGCTTCGCGCACTGCCTCCACCACTTACCCCGGCGTAGTGCGGGTCTCAGGCCGCATAGCGGACTCGCACCCGCGGTACTCCGAGGTAAGTAGCGGGGGAAGCCGGGCAAGCAAGCGGGCCTAGGTGCTCCGGATCGGCGATCCGCAACCGCGTTTTGCCTCTACGAAGTCAGCCCCGAGAAGGGGCCGAGACGGGGCAGGCGCAGATCCTTGGCGAGAGTGCCGCCGCCGCCTCTACGAAGTCGGCCCCGAGAGGGGGCCGAGACCGCAGTCAGGCGACTCGTAGATGCCGCTACCGGGGCCTCTACGAAGTCGGCCCCGAGAAGGGGCCGAGACGCCGCACATCGCGTCCAGGGCAACCAGGATCCGAACCAGCCTCTACGAAGTCGGCCCCGAGAAGGAGCCGAGACTGCCATCGCCATGCGGTTAGCGCTGCTCACGAAGGTGGCCTCTACGAAGTCGGCCCCGAGAAGGAGCCGAGACGGCAGGCTCGGTGCTTGGCTCGCGTCGGCGCGCGCCTCTACGAAGTCGGCCCCGAGAAGGAGCCGAGACCGGACTCCGGCACCATCCATATCTCACCGATCCGGCCTCTACGAAGTCGGCTCCGAGAAGGAGCCGAGACCGAGGGGCGTACCGGACCCGTGCCCCGAGCTTCACGCCTCTACGAAGTCGGCCCCGAGAAGGAGCCGAGACTACGCCGCCGCAACCTCAGTCGCATTCATCCGCAGGCCTCTACGAAGTCGGCCCCGAGAAGGGGCCGAGACTGACGCCGAGCGCGAATCCGATGCCTACGGCGGCGCCTCTACGAAGTCGGCCCCGAGAAGGGGCCGAGACCCATGCACAGCACCATCCAGCACACCCGCCCGCGAGCCTCTACGAAGTCGGCCCCGAGAAGGGGCCGAGACCACTGGTGTTGAGGATTGGGCGTGGCGGGCCGAGTTCGGCCTCTACGAAGTCGGCCCCGAGAAGGGGCCGAGACCGAGGTTGTCCAGCGCCGCCTCCATCTCGCTGGGGCCTCTACGAAGTCGGCCCCGAGAAGGGGCCGAGACGGGAGCACGCGAACTCGCCACGCCCAGCGGGGCAGCCTCTACGAAGTCGGCCCCGAGAAGGGGCCGAGACCCTTCGTTTGTTCGTTCCTGCCTGACATGGACTAGCCTCTACGAAGTCGGCCCCGAGAAGGGGCCGAGACGTCGCTGTCGCGCTTGGTGGAGCGCCCGTAGGTCGCGCCTCTACGAAGTCGGCCCCGAGAAGGGGCCGAGACTGTCATCACCGCGATTGTCGCTCCCGCCCTCGGCGAGCCTCTACGAAGTCGGCCCCGAGAAGGGGCCGAGACTGCCGCGATCATCGCGGCGTCGCGTGACGGCGATCTTGCCTCTACGAAGTCGGCCCCGAGAAGGGGCCGAGACCCAGTGCAACGCTGACGACCCAACCCACGGATCGAGGCCTCTACGAAGTCGGCCCCGAGAAGGGGCCGAGACCTCAGCCGTCGCCTTCCAAAACTGTGCAGACCAGGCCTCTACGAAGTCGGCCCCGAGAAGGGGCCGAGACCGAGCCCACTGGACGATGTCCGCGACGATCAGGAAGCCTCTACGAAGTCGGCCCCGAGAAGGGGCCGAGACGCGTGAGCTGCGTGAGCGCTTCCTCGATCTTGCGGAGGCCTCTACGAAGTCGGCCCCGAGAAGGGGGTGGTGTCATAGCGTCGAAGCAACACCCCCGGTCGGCGGGGGTCTGATCGGTGGAGTGTGCGGATGGCGCGGGTGGGGTTGTCGTTCAGTGACAGGTCGGAGATCTCGACGGCCTCGAAAGCGGGC
>NZ_JALLAL010000056.1:0-15980 GCF_023062615.1 Brachybacterium sp. Marseille-Q7125
GGGCGGGGGGCGGGGCGGTGGGGGGCCGGGGGGCGGGGCGGGGGAGCGGGGGTGGGGGGCGGCGGGGCCCCCCCGGGGGGGGGGGGCCGGGGGGGGGGGGCCCCCCCCCCCCCCCGCCGCACCCGGCTCGAGCGGGCGGTGGCGGATCGGCGGGCCGATGGGCGCGGCTGGACCGGCGGGGTCGGGCACCTGGTGCGCTGAAGTCTTTGCCGCACCCCGCCTGGGCGTGCAGTCTTTGCCGCACCCCGCCTGGGCGGCAGCATGGCCGGCGCCGTGGAAAAATAGGTCCATGCTGTTGATCGACCACATGCCGCCGACGATGCCCGCACCTCTGAAGGGTCGGCTGACCACCCGCGTCCCTCTGGAGCGCGACGTCGACGCGGTGACGGCGCTCGCCACCGCCGCGATCCGTCGGCACACTCCGGATGGTCAGGCGGATCGAGATGGTCTGCGCTCGCGCATGGTGGGGCTGAAGTCCTGGGCTCGCCGCCAGATCGTGGTGGTTCCGGCGGCAGCTGACGGCTCCCCCACCGTGGATGACGACCCGGTGGGATGGATCGCCCTGGAGGATCGCGCCGCCGGGCGGACGAATGTCCAGGTGGTTGTGGATGAGTCCCTGGATCATCGCGATGAGCTGGCGCTTGCCCTGCTGGAGTGGGCGGTGGAGGTGGGCGGCTCCTTTGCCCGTGCTCGCGGGGTGGACAGCACCCAGCTGAACACCGACGCCAACGAGCTGGACACCGAGCGGGGTCGGCTGCTGTCCGCCGGTGGGTACGAGATGGTGCGGACCTGGCTGCATATGCGCCGCCCGGTGGATCCGGATGAGGTCGCGCAGCTGCGCGGTCCCCGGCCCGGGACGCGGGTGCGGCCCGTGCATCGTCACCCCTCGGGCCTGCCGGTCTCGCAGGATGTGCGTTCGGTGCATCGCATGCTCGAGGAGTCCTTCGCGGACCACTTCAACTCCTACCGCGAGTCCTTCGCCGAGTTCGTCCAGCGCCTGATCGAGAACCCCGATGAGGCGGGTTGGGACCAGTGGTGGATCGCGGAGATGGAGCGCGACGGGCGCTGGCTGCCCGCGGGCGGCCTGGTGGCCGTGCCGGTTCCGGCCACGCCGGAGCGGGGCGAAGGCACCTACCTGGAGTACCTGGGGGTCCATCGCAGCGCCCGCGGCAAGGGGATCGCGAAGTCCCTGCTGCACGCGGCGCTGCAGGATGCAGCCGCGCGAGGCCGGACCTTCGTGGACCTAGAGGTGGATGACGACTCCCCCACCGGTGCCGATGAGCTGTACGAGGCGATGGGGTGGCGCACCTTCGAGCGCACCCAGTCCTGGCATGCCACGGCCCCCGCGCACCCCTCACGCCTGCTCGAGCCGCCGGAGCACTGAGGGGGCGCCGCGCGGCTCAGCGCCCGGCGCGGCGCTGCTGCAGCCAGTGGCGGATCCGCAGCGGAAACATCCCCGCCGCGGCGATCTCGAAGCCCCAGGCCGCCGGGCCGCGCTCCCCGGCCTCGATGAGGGAGCCGAACCGGACCGGGCCCACGATGCCGCCGGCCGGGGGTGCCCATTCCTCGATCCCGCGGACGATCCGCTCGGCTTCCTCCTCCTGGTCGTGGATGAACAGCCAGCGCGGGCTCTCCGGGACGTGGCGGCGCACCACGAGCACGCAGATGCCCAGCACTGCACCGAAGCCGAAGGCCAGGCGCCAGCCCAGGCCGATCGGGAAGATGGCGGTGCTCAGCAGCAGCGACAGCGCGGAGCCCGCGGCGGAGCCTAGCCACTAGGAGCCGTTGAAGATGAGGTCCATCCGCCCCGTCGGTGGCCTGCGCCATCGCTCCGCCGCTCATCGTCAGGCACACCTCTGGGCAGATACTGCAGAGCATGCGGCCCCGATGTGAGCCGGGACACTAGTCCTTCAGGCGGTCCACAGCAGGCGTGCCCTCACTCCCACTCGATCGTCCCCGGGGGCTTGCTCGTGATGTCGAGGGTGACGCGGTTGATCTCGGAGACTTCGTTGGTGATGCGCGTGGAAATGCGCGTCAGCACGTCGTAGGGCACCTTCGCCCAATCCGCAGTCATCGCATCGTCGCTGGTCACAGGGCGCAGCACGATCGGGTGGCCGTAGGTGCGGCCATCGCCCTGCACGCCCACGGACCGCACATCGGCCAGCAGCACCACGGGGCACTGCCAGATCTCACGGTCCAGCCCGGCGGCGGTCAGCTCGGCGCGGGCGATCGCGTCGGCCTTGCGCAGGATGTCCAGCCGCTCCTTGGTGACCTCGCCGATGATGCGGATCCCCAGGCCCGGCCCCGGGAAAGGCTGGCGCCAGACGATCTCATCGGGCAGTCCCAGCTCGGTGCCGACGGCTCGCACTTCGTCCTTGAACAGGGTGCGCAGCGGCTCGACGAGCTCGAAGGACAGGTCCTCCGGCAGTCCGCCAACATTGTGGTGACTCTTGATGTTCGCCGCGCCCTCGCCACCACCGGACTCGACCACATCCGGGTACAGGGTGCCCTGAACGAGGAACGCGGTGGCCTCGTCCGATGCCGTGTGGGCATCGGCCCCGTCGCCCTCGACCACGCCCTGCTCGCGCAGGATGTCCGCCTGCGCGCGCTCGAAGGTGCGGATGAACTCGCGGCCGATGATCTTGCGCTTGGTCTCCGGGTCGGTGACCCCGGCGAGCGCGGCGAGGAACTGCTCCTCGGCGTCGACCATCACGAGCTTCGCCCCGCCGGTGGATTCGCCGAAGGCCTTCTCGATCTGCGCGGACTCATCCTGGCGCATCAGCCCGTGGTTGACGTACACGCAGGTCAGACGGTCACCGATGGCGCGCTGCACGAGCGCGGCGGCCACCGCGGAGTCCACGCCGCCGGAGAGGCCGCAGATGGCGCTGCCCTCACCCACCTGGGCGCGGATCTTCTCCACCTGCTCTTCGATGACGTTGCCGGTGGTCCACGTGGGGTCGATGCCCGCACCGCGGTACAGGAAGTTCTCGAGCACCTCCTGGCCGCGGTCCGAGTGGCCCACCTCAGGGTGCCACTGCACACCGAACAGGCGCCGCTCGCGGTCCTCGAACGCGGCGACGGGGCTGGCCGCAGAGGTGGCGATGACCTCGCAGCCGCTCGGCGGAGCGCTCACGCTGTCGCCGTGGCTCATCCACACGTTCTGCTCGAGGTCCTGCCCGGCCAGCAGCGTGGACCCCGCCTCGATGGAGGTCAGACGGGTCGCACCGTACTCGCGCACCCCCGTCGGCGCCACGGTGCCATCCAGCGCCGCGGCCATCGCCTGGAAGCCGTAGCAGAGCCCCAGCACCGGCACCCCGGCCTGCAGGATCGCCGGATCCAGGCGCGGCGCACCCTCCGCGTACACGGAGCTGGGGCCGCCGGAGAGGATGATCGCGCGCGGCTGCTTGGCGAGCATCTGCTGGGCCGGCAGGGAATGCGGGACGATCTCGGAATAGACCCGGGCCTCGCGCACGCGCCGGGCGATGAGCTGGGCGTACTGGGCGCCGAAGTCGACGACGAGGACAGGGCGCTGATCGGTGTCGTTCACGGGATGGAGTCTACGTCGGACGCACCGGAGCCGAGGTCGCCCACGGTGGGTTGGCGCCGCAGGTCTTCCTCGACCCGCTGGTGGGTCCAGCGCTCGCCGATGAAGCTCAGCACGGGCACCACACCGAACAGCATGAGCAGCAGCATCCGCGGCAGCGCCCAGCGCATCTTCATCCACAGGTCGAAGGCGAGGATGACGTAGATCATGTAGATCAGGCCGTGGATCGGGGACCACACCTCGGAGACGCGATCCCAGAAGGGGCTGACGGAGGTGAACAGGCCCTCCCCGCCGTAGACGCCGTAGCGCATCACCATGATGGCCACGAGCACCAGCAGGGCGATGCCCTCCACGATCGAGCCCACGCGGAAGCGGGCGAAGGAGGTGCGGCAGGCATGCTCATCGAGCGGTCGGGGGGTGGGCACGGTCTCAGGTCTCCTGCGGGGTCGAGTCGGTGGACGGGGTCGAGTCGGTGGACGGGGAAGGCTCGGTGGATGGGGAAGGCGCGGTGGATGGCGATGCAGCGGCGGACTCGGCAGAGTCCGGGGCGGTGGCCAGGGCTGCCACCGTCTCGCGCTGGTCGGCGAGCTCATCGTGGTAGGCGGTGCGCACGGTGCGCCACCACAGGTAGAGGAAGAAGCCGCCGAACAGCACCCATTGGAAGGAGTAGCCGATGTTTTGCCAGTCCAGGCCGCGGGAGAAGCGGCTGGAGGCATCCGGCATCGCGGACAGCCCCTCCCCTGGGGTCTGCAGCGCGACGAACCCGGCATACATCGGCGATCCCCACTCGTTGACCAACAGCGGGGTGGCGATCTCAGTGGCGATCCCGGCGGTCACACCGCCGGTGGCGGCTTCGCTGGCCTCCAGTCGGCCCTGGATCTGCTGCTCCCCCGTCGGGGGCGGTGGGGCAAGGCTCGCATCCAGGGCGCCATCGGGCCCGGTGACGTCGGTGGCGGGCACCCAGCCGCGCGCCACGGGCAGCCGCGCAGTGGTGCCATCCTCCTGTTCGATGAGCAGGGCGGTGACGACGATGACGGCGTCGGTTTCCTCGATCTCGCGGCCGGGCACGATCACCTGCTCACCCTCGGCATAGCGTCCGCTCGCACTCACGGTGTCACCGGATATCTCGTTGGTCACAACATCCCCGGGGGACATCAGCGCTGTGATCGCTCCGCGGTCGGTGGGGCCCGCGTCACGGTCGCTCAACGCACGATGTGCGCGATCCCACTGCCAGCTGGCCAGCAGGCCGCAGGCCACGGTCGCCGCCACCATGAGGGCAAGGAGCCCCAGGAAGCGGGGGCGAAGGGCGACGCGCAGCATGCCGACATGCTACGAGCCCACCCCTGGACGGACCCCGTAGACGTGACCTGCGCGGCACTGCGACGACGAGGCCTGACGTGATGTGCGCGGCATCGGCGGGCCGTCCCGTAGCAGATGCCGCGCGGGAAGGCGGTCCCACGGGTCCCGTTCCCCCGTCGGCCCCCGGTGCCTATTGTGGGAGTCGTGTCCAACAGTGTGTACATCGCCAGCCCGGAGGGTATGACTGGAAAGTCGATGGTGGCTTTCGGTCTGCTCGAGACCCTCGCCTCCCGTTCCGACCGTGTCGGGGTGTTCCGCCCCGTCGTCAAGGCCGACCGCTCGCGTGATTACGCCGTCGACCTGCTCACCAGCCATCCCGCCGTCGACCAGTCCTATGAGGACGCCATCGGTGTGGACTATCAGCTCGTCCTGTCCGACCCCGATAAGGCGCACGAGAAGATCGTGGCGCGCCATCGGGAGCTCGCCGAGCGCTACTCCATGCTCGTCGTGCTGGGTTCGGACTACGACGACCTCGCCAACCCCGCCGAGCTCGCCTTCAACGCGGAGGTCGCCGCGAACCTGGGCGCCCCCGTGGTGCTCGTGCTCTCGGGCCTGGACCGCACCGCCGACCAGGTGGCCGCCCTCGCGGCCGTCGCGAACTCCGAGTTCACCTCCCACCATGCGATGCCGCTGGCCGTGGTGATCAACCGGGTCGAGGAGGACGGCCTGGAGGCCGTCAAGGCCGCTGTGTCCCCGAAGGTGCCCGGCGCCGTGGTCGCCGCGATCCCCGAGAACCCCGTGATCATGGCCCCCACCGTGCAGGAGCTCACCGATGCGGTGGACGGCACCCTGCTGCAGGGCAACCCCGAGTGGATGGGCCGCGTGGCGATCGGCACCGTCGTGGCAGCGATGAGCCTGCCCAATGTGCTGAACCGCCTGTCGGAGAACTGCACCGTGATCGCCCCCGGCGACCGCTACGACCTGCTGCCCGGCCTCATCATGGCGCAGCAGTCCGGCACCTTCCCGTCGCTCAGCTCGATCATGCTCACCGGCGGCTATGAGGTGCCCGATGAGGTCCAGCGCCTGCTCTCCGGTGTCCCCCAGGACCTGCCGGTAATCACCTCGGACTTGTCCACCTTTGAGACCGCGGTGCGCGTGGCCAAGTCCCGCGGCCGTCTGCACGCCTCCAGCCAGCAGAAGGTCGATGCGGCCCGCCGTGCGGTCGCCGAGCATCTGCCCACCACGGAGCTGCTGAGCGCCCTCGAGGTGAGCCGCCCCGCCGTGGTCACCCCGATGATGTTCGAATTCGAGCTGCTGGCCCGTGCCCGCGGCGAGAAGAAGACGATCGTGCTGCCCGAGGGTGATGAGCCGCGCATCATCGCCGCCGCCGAGGCAATCCTTGCCCGCGGCGTCGCGGACCTGATCCTGCTGGGTGATGAGAACACCATCCGCGCCAAGGCCTCCCAGCTGGGCCACGACATCTCCGAGGCCCGTGTGGTCTCCCCGCAGGACCCGCAGTTCGTGGAGCCCTTCGCCGAGGAGTATGCGCGGCTGCGCGCCAAGAAGGGCGTGACCCTCGAGCAGGCCCGGGAGAAGGTCCAGGACGTCTCCTACTTCGGCACCATGATGGTGCAGATGGGGCAGGCCGACGGGATGGTCTCCGGCGCGGTCCACTCCACCGCCCACACGATCCGGCCGTCCTTCGAGATCATCAAGACCAAGCCGGGCGCCCAGATCGTCTCCTCGGTGTTCCTCATGGCGCTCGAGGACCGGGTGCTGGTGTACGGCGACTGCGCCGTGAACCCGGATCCGAGCGCCGAGCAGCTCGCCGACATCGCCGCACAGTCCGCGCAGACCGCCGCCCAGTTCGGGGTGGAGCCGCGCATCGCGATGCTGTCCTACTCCACCGGCTCCTCCGGAACCGGCGCCGATGTGGACAAGGTGCGCGAGGCCACCGAGAAGGTCCGCGCGGACCATCCGGAGCTCGACGTCGAAGGTCCGATCCAGTACGACGCCGCGGTGGACGCCTCGGTCGCGAAGACCAAGCTGCCGGAGTCCTCGGTGGCCGGGCGCGCAACGGTGTTCGTGTTCCCGGATCTGAACACCGGCAACAACACGTACAAGGCGGTGCAGCGTTCCGCCGGGGCGATCGCGATCGGGCCGGTGCTGCAGGGTCTGAACAAGCCCGTCAACGATCTGTCCCGCGGTGCCCTGGTCGAGGACATCATCAACACCGTCGTGATCACCGCGATCCAGGCCCAGGCCGCCTCGGCGCCTGGCGAGGCCTGAGCCGCGGCCCCGTCGCGGGTCGCATCGGTCCTTTCCACTTCGTAGGTCATCGTCACTCTCAAGGAGCCCCCTGCCATGACAGCAGCCATCGATTCCCGTGTTCTGGTCATCAATTCCGGTTCGTCCTCGCTGAAGTTCCAGCTGGTCTCACCCGAGGACGGCACCGTCGATGCCGTCGGCATCGTCGAGCGCGTGGGCCTGGATATGGGCAGCGCGAAGATCAGCGCGGGCGAGAAGGACGCGACGTTCTCCGGCCCGGTCCCGGACCACAAGGAGGCCATGCGCATCGTCGAGCAGCTGTTCGGCGAGGTGGGGCTGTCGCTGCAGGATGACCGCATCACCGCCGTCGGCCACCGGGTGGTGCAGGGCGGCGCCCTGTTCTCCACCCCGGTGCTGATCGATGACCAGGTGCGCGATGACATCCACGACCTGGGCAAGCTCGCTCCGCTGCACAACTACGCGGCGGTCGACGGGATCGACGGGGCCCGCGCCCTGCTGCCGCAGGTGCCGCATGTGGCGGTGTTCGACACCGCGTTCTTCACGCAGCTGCCCGAGTACTCCGCCACCTACGCCCTGAACCGCGAGTTCGCCGAGCGCTACGAGGTGCGTCGCTACGGCGCCCACGGCACGAGCCACCACTATGTCTCCGCGCTCGTGGCGGAGCGTCTGGCGGCGGAGGGCCGGGATGTCTCGGACCTCAAGCAGGTGGTCATGCACCTGGGCAACGGCGCCTCCGCCTCCGCGGTACGCGGCGGCCGACCGCTGGACACCTCGATGGGCCTGACCCCGCTGGAGGGCCTGGTGATGGGCACCCGCACCGGCGATATCGACCCGTCGATCTACGTGCACCTGCACCGGCAGGCGGGCCTCAGCCCGGAGGAGGTCGACACGCTGCTGAACAAGCGCTCGGGCATGATGGGCCTGTGCGGCATGAGCGATTTCCGCGACATCGAAGACGCGATCGCGGCCGGCGATAAGGTCGCGGACCTGGCGATGGACGTGTACGTGCACCGGCTGCGCAAGTACCTGGGCTCCTACACCTTCGTGCTGGGCGGCCTGGACGCTCTGGCCTTCACCGCCGGGATCGGCGAGAACGCCGCGATCGTGCGCAAGCGTCTGCTGAAGGGCATGGAGGTCTTCGGCATCGAGCTGGATCTCGAGAAGAACGCGGAGCGCTCCAAGGAAGTGCGCGTGATCTCCACGCCCACCTCGAAGGTCACCGTCATGGTGGTCCCCACCGACGAAGAGCTCTCGATCGCCCGCCAGGCCACCGAGGTCGCGGCCCAGCACAGCTGATCACGGAGCACTGAAGAGCACAGACACTCCCCTCGGGGCGCACCACTGGCGGTAGGCTCAAGCCGATCTGCACCAGCGCCCCGGGGGGACTTGTCATGTCGTACGACCCGTACTCGCAGCCGTATAGCCAGCAGGGGCAGCCCGCTGGCGGAATGCCCTACCCCGCACCGCAGCCACGGCGAAAGCGGCGCGGGCTCAAGCGGCTGATCTTCGGCATTTTGGGCATCATCGCCAATGCGATCGGCCTGTTCGTGCTGCCGTTCATCGCGGTCCTGGGCGGCGCCGTGGTGGGCCTGATGGGGATGACGCCAGCGCCCCTCAGCCCCGACGGCGGGACGTTCGAGACCTCGGCCGCGAGTATCTACTACATCGCCGCGCCCGCCGATGAAGCCTCCTCCACCACCTGCGAGTTCGACGGCCAGAACCTCGACATTGATCACGAGGACTCAGCCCTCAGCGTCGGGGAGATCGACGGGGTCGAGTACGAATCCGTCTACATGGTCATCAGCCTGCAGAATCAGCAGGTGACCGTGCACTGCGAGGGCGCGACCACCCTGGCGGTGGCGGAGGTCGGGGTCGTCGGCATGCTGATCAGCACAGGCGTCGGAGTCATCATCCCGATCGTCCTGGGCCTGCTGGCACTGATCCTCACGATCTGGGGGATCATCGCGCTGGTGCGCTCGTCCTGACCGCAGGCGATGGATCAGCGGGAGGAGTCCCCAGCCGCATCGGCGGCAGATGCGTCGGTCTCTGAGGTCTCGGTGTCTGTGGTGTCTGTGGCGGCGGTATCTGGAATGTCAGCGTCTGTGGTGTCTGTCGTGCTGCTGTAGCCGGAGCCGGTGTAGACCGACGTCGAGGTGTAGACCGAGCCGAGGGATCCGTAGGACGCGGTGGGGTTCGCACTGCTCGAGTTCGATGTCGGGTAGCTGGAACCGCTCGAGTACGAGGTCGTGTAGCTGGAGCCGGACGTGTACGAGGTGGTGTACGGCTCCGGTTCCGAGGCGGGATCCGCGTCCGGATCGGGTTCCGGGGCGGGCGGAAGGTCCGCGGCAGGTTCCAGCTTCTCGCGGGACTCCGGGTCCTCATGGGGCTCCGCCTTCTCCCCGCTGGGCTCAGGACCCTCGCGGGAACGCAGGTCCTCGCTAGGCTCCAGGTCCTCCCCGAGCTCCGGCTCCTCCTCGTCCTCGAGCTCCGGCAGCGCGGCGGCCCCCTCCGCGGACGCTGCCGCCGCGGTCGCGCTGACCAGCGGCGCCTCCGGCTCTTCCTCCGGCGGCTCATCGGGGCTCTCCAGTCCCTCGTAGCGCAGCGGGGCGACGGGTCCACGACGGGCAGAGTCCTTCTGCGCGGCCTCCGCCCTCGCCGCCCGCTGCTTCTCCTCTCGTGCCACGCGGGCGCGCCGACGGGCAGCAGCTGCCCGCTCCTTGTCTGAGCTCAAGGAGCTCTCGCCGCGCTCCTCCATCTTCCTCACCATGCCGATGACGAAGATGATGACGAACGCGATGACGATCAGGATCTCCATCGGCCCCACCTCCCGAGCGTGCCGAGCGGGCCCCGCCGGCCCCGCCTTGTGCGGCACTCCGTCATTGTGCCAGCGGCAGGGGCCTGCCGTCGGTCACACGGTGGTGACGACCTCGATGCGCTGGAATTCCTTGAGGTCGGTGTAGCCGGTGGTGGCCATGGCATGCCGCAGCGCGCCGACGAGGTTCGTGGTGCCGTCGGCGCCGAGGGACGGCCCGAACAGGATCTGCTCGAGCGGCGCAACGGTGCCGACCTCGACGCGGTGGCCGCGGGCAAGCGTGGGGTGGTAGGCCTCGCTGCCCCAGTGGTGGCCGCGGCCGGGAGCTTCCTCGGCGCGGGCGAGCGCTGCGCCGACCATGAGCCCGTCGGCCCCGCAGGCGATGGCCTTGACCAGGTCACCGGAGCGGCCCAGGCCGCCGTCGGCGATGACGTGGACGTAGCGGCCGCCGGATTCGTCCATGTAGTCGCGGCGAGCAGCGGCGACATCCGCAACCGCGCTCGCGAGCGGGACGGAGATGCCGAGGGTCTCCTGGGTCATCTGGGAGGCACCGCCGCCGAAGCCGACGAGTACCCCCGCGGCGCCGGTGCGCATGAGATGCAGGGCGGCGGTGTAGGTGGCGCAGCCGCCGACGATCACGGGCACGTCCAGCTCGTAGATAAATCGCTTGAGGTTCAGCGGCTCGCGGCCCGAGGAGACATGCTCGGCGGAGACGGTGGTGCCGCGGATGAAGAACAGGTCCACGCCTGCATCCACGACGGTCTTCCAGTGCTCCTGGGTGCGCTGCGGGGACAGCGACCCGGCCGCGGTCACCCCGGCCTCGCGCAGCTGCTGAATGCGGGCGGTGATCAGCTCGGGCTTGACCGGTTCGCTGTAGATCTCCCGCATGAGACCGACGACCTGGGCGTCGGATGCCTCGGCGATGCGGTCGAACTGCGCGGTCGGATCCTCGTAGCGGGTCCACAGCCCCTCGAGGTCCAGCACGCCGAGGCCGCCGAGCTGGCCCAGCTCGATCGCGGTCGCCGGGGACATGAGGGAATCCATCGGCGCAGCGAAGATGGGGACCTCGAAGTGGTAGGCGTCCACCTGCCAGGACGTGGAGACGTCCTCCGGGTCCCGGGTGCGGCGGGAGGGGACCACCGCCACGTCGTCGAAGCTGTAGCTGCGGCGTCCGCGCTTGTTCCGGCCGATCTCGATCTCGCTCATCACGCAGGCCAGTCTAGGTGGTGGGGCGCGGGCGACGAGACGGCGCAGCGTCTACGGTGTGCCCATGAATCGCTCGGCACCCCGCTCCCCTCTGTGGACCCTGCTGGCCGTGCTCCCGTCGGCTATCGGCGCGGGCTGGGCTATCGTCGCGGCGGTCGAGGTCATCTCCGAGCGCGGCACGGGGCGGGAGCCGGGCTTCCTTGTTCCGCTGGTGGCAGCGCTCGGACTGCTGGGCGGGGGCTGGTCGCTCGTGCGTCTGTTGCAACTGCGCGCTGAGGCCGCCGGGAGCGGGGTGGAGGATGATCCCGGTGGGTTTGGCCCCTCAGAGTCGCCGATGATCTCCGCACAGATGCATCGGATCTGGCTGTTCGGGGTGGCGGGCTCGCTCGCCCTGGTAGGGGTACTGGGGATCTGGTCGCTGGCCGACGGGGACCTGTCCGGCCTCGAGCCCGGGTGGCCGCTGGTGCTCGTCGGCGCGGTGCTGGCCGGCGCCGCTCAGCTGCTCGGAAGGGCGGTCGAGCAGCGGGTGCAGGAGCGCAGTGAGCGCTGGGAGCAGGCGCGCCGCGCGGAACATGAGCGGCGGATGGAGGATCCGATGGGGCGGATCCTCGAGGCGGCGGAACGGGAGCGGGTGGCTCCGGACGAGCCTGCGCCCGGGGAGGTCACATCGGCCAGTTCGGATTCGCGTCCGGAGTCCGGCCCTTCGAGCGCAGATACTCGTTGAAGTTCTCCGCCCAGGAGCGGTGCCAGGTCATCTGCTCGCGATGTAGCTCCGCCAGGGAGGACTGGCCCAGCTGCGGGAACTTCGCCACCTGGGCGCGCAGAACGTCCAGCGTGGCGGAGACGTCCACATCCGCGGTGTGGAGGCGGCCGTCCTGGGTGAGACCGTAGTGCTCCAGCACGGCGGTCAACGTGCGCTTGCCCTTGCGGAAGCGATCCAGGCCGCGGTCGATCACGAGGGCGTCGAGCACCGGGGCGATCTCATGGCCCAGTCGCTCCTCCAGGGTGGGCAGGCCATAGCGGCGCAGCTCGTGCTCGAGGATCGCGAGGTCGAAGCTGATGTTGAAGGCGACCAAGGGCACGTCCTGCCGCAGGGCGTCCGCGATCATGCCCGCCACCTCATCGAGCGCGGGGGCGGGCCGCATGCCGTGAGTGCGGGCATGCTCAGTGGAGATGCCGTGGACCCGCTGCGCGGGCTCGGGAATCTCGACGCCCGGGTCGATCAGCCACGTCGCGACGGTCTCGTTCTCCCGGCCCGGGCCGACGGAGTGCACCAGCGCCACCGTGGCGATGCGATCATCGGCCACGTTCGTCCCCGTCGTCTCGGTGTCGAAGCCGAGCAGGGGGCGATCGATCCAGGAATCAGCGGCAGCGTTCATGGGAACAGCGTAGGCCCAGGGCCTGACACCCCGGCCCAGCCCTCGCCCGCCCGACACGCCTGCCCAGCACGCCGCCTCGGCCGCTCCCGACACGCAGGCCCCGCCCGACACGCCGCCCCCAGCACGCCGAGTGCACCGATTCGTCTCACAAACGAGACATATCGGTGCACTCGGCGTGCGACACGCGGCGTGTTGAGGGGCGGGGCATGCGGGGCGACACGCGGCGTGGCGCGGGTCAGGGCATGCGGGACGAGGCGAGGCAGGGCGCGGGGGCAGAGGCAGAGCACAGGCCAGCCCTGCCGCCCCCGCGCGCCCCCGCGCCCCGCGCCTCACTCCACCGGCGTCGGCTCCAGCTTCCACACCTCATCGGCGTAGTCGCGGATCGTGCGGTCGGAGGAGAAGCGGCCCGAGCGGGTGATGTTCACCCAGGCCTTCTGCGCCCAGGCCCGCTGGTCGGCGTAGTCCTCGGCCATGCGGTCGCGGGCCTCGCGGTAGGCCGCGAAGTCGCCCAGCACGTAGTACACGTCGGCCGGGTCGTACGTGGCGTTCAGCAGCGAGTAGTGCAGGTCGTGGAACCAGCCGGAGCCGTTGTCGTCCAGGGTGCCGTCCACCAGGGCGTCGATCACGCGGCGCAGGCCGGGCACGGTCTCCAGCAGGTGGTGGGGGTTGTAGGTGCGGCGCAGCTCCGGCAGCTCATCTTCGGTGGCGCCGAAGATGTAGGCGTTCTCCTCCCCCACGGCGTCGAGGATCTCCACGTTCGCACCGTCCAGGGTGCCCAGCGTCAGCGCGCCGTTCATCATGAACTTCATGTTGGAGGTGCCGGAGGCCTCCTTCCCGGCGGTGGAGATCTGCTCGGACACATCCGCGGCGGGGATGATGTGCTCGGCCGGGGAGACGTTGTAGTTGTGCACGAACACGACCTTGATCGTCTCGTTCACGGCCGGGTCGTTGTTGACCATCTCGGCGATCGTGTTGATGAGCTTGATGATGCCCTTGGCGCGGTAGTAGCCCGGCGCCGCCTTCGCGCCGAAGATGAACACGCGCTTCGGCACCTCGAGCGACGGATCGTCCTTGAGGCGGAAGTACAGGTCCAGCACGTACAGGGCGTTCATGAGCTGGCGCTTGTACTCGTGCAGACGCTTGATCTGCACATCGAAGATCGCGGTCGGGTCGATCTCGATGCCTTCGCGCTCGGCCACCCAGGCGGCGAAGTCCCGCTTGTTCGCCTGCTTGATCTCGATGAGGCGGTCCAGCACGGCGTCATCGGCCTTGTCGGTGACCTCGGCGAGCTGCGAGAGGTCGGTGACCCAGGCATCGGAGCCGGTGACCTCGGTGAGCAGCTCGGCCAGGCGCGGGTTGCACTGGTTCAGCCAGCGGCGCGGGGTGACGCCGTTGGTCTTGTTGTTGAAGCGCTCGGGCCAGATGGCATGCCATTCGCCGAGGGTCTCGCGCTTGATGATCTCGGTGTGCAGCGCCGCCACGCCGTTGATGGAGTAGGAGGCGTAGCAGGCGATCCACGCCATGCGCACCCGGTTGCCGTCGATCGGCGCCATGTACGCGATGGTCGACTCGTCGAGTCCCCGCTCCGTCATCTCCTCGCGGAAGCGCCGGTCGATCTCTCGCACGATCTCCGTGATCCGCGGGAACAGGCGGTCGAAGATCGACATCTCCCAGGTCTCGAGGGCCTCGGCGAGCACCGTGTGGTTGGTGTACGCGAAGGTCTGCGTGACCTCGGCCCAGGCCTCGTCCCAGCCCAGGCCGTGCTCGTCCATCAGCAGGCGCATGAGCTCGGGGATCGCGAGGACCGGGTGGGTGTCGTTGAGCTGGACCGCGTTGTACTGGGCGAAGCCGGTGAGGTCCTCGCCGTGCTCGGCGATGTAGTCGTCGATGATGGTCTGCAGCGAGGCGGAGACGAAGAAGTACTGCTGGCGGACCCGCAGCACCTTGCCCTCGTAGGTGGTGTCGTTGGGGTAGAGCACGCGGGAGATGTCCATGGCGCGCTCACGGTCCACGATCGCGTCGGTGAAGCGCTGGGAGTTGAAGGCGTCGTAGTCGAACTCCTCGATCGGCTCCGCCTTCCACAGCCGCAGGGTGTTCACGTTCTGCGTGCCGTAGCCGGTGATCGGCATGTCATAGGGGATGGCCCGCACGTCCATGTCCGCGAAGTGCACGCGGCGCTGCAGCTCCTCCCGCCGGATCACGAAGGGGTAGCCCTCCTCCATCCAGGAGTCCGGGTGCTCGGTCTGGAAGCCCTTCTCGTCGAACAGCTGCTTGAACAGGCCGTAGCGGTAGAGGATGCCGTAGCCCGCGACCGGCAGATCCAGCGTGGCGCAGGAGTCCAGGAAGCAGGCGGCCAGCCGCCCGAGGCCCCCGTTGCCGAGCGCCGCATCGGGCTCCTGTTCGAGCACGTCGGAGAGGTTCTGACCGAAGGCGCTCACGGCCTCCTGCGCATCCTCGACCAGGCCCAGGTTCGAGAGGTTGTTCAGCAGGGCGCGGCCCATGAGGAACTCGGCGGAGAAGTAGTGCTCGCGCCGACCGGCCCGGTAGGCGGCCGAGGTGCGCTCCCAACGGCCTGCGACGCGCTCCACGACGGCGGCCGACAGGCCCTGCCACGCCTCGTACGGGGTGGAGAGCTTCGCGGGGCGGCCGGAGATGGCGCGGACGGCGGGGCCGACGGTCTGCTGCAGCTGCAAAGTCATGGAAGATCCTTCGAGCTCGGGGACGGATACCCCGATGGTAGCTGTGCAAGAACTGCAAGAAGTACCCACGGGTCCCGCTGCTTCGCGCGATGTCGCCCCCGGCGCCCCGTCACCTGGTCACGCCCCGGGGTCGACCACCCCGGTCAGAGCGAGGCGGACAGCTGCGCGGTGGTGATCAGCATAGAGATCAGGAAGGCGGCGAACCCCAGCGCGGGGGTGCACACGGTGAGCAGGATGATGCCGATGGGGCCGCGGCGCCGCTCCCCACGCACCAGGGCGGCGATCGCCAGTCCGAGCGCCACCAGCGATGCCAGCCCCCACAGCAGCAGGGAGCCCGCGGCGATCAGCACGCTGAGCTGGTAGGCGTCCGGTGTGTCCAGGAGCGTCCGCCCGGCCGCGGCCTCCTGCGGCGCGATGGTGATGCCGATGTAGAGCGTCGGCGCGAGCGTTCCGAGCAGTCCCACCAGGGCCAGGATCCAGGCGGGGCGGGGCCCCGCGCGCGGCCGCCCCCCCCCCCGGGGGGGGGGGGGGCGGTGGGGGGGGGGCGGGGGGGGGGGGGGGGGTCGGGGGGGGGGGGGGGGGGGGGGTTCGGGCCTTTCCTCCCCTGGGGGGGTTTTTCCCCAAAATGTCCACCTCTGGTGGGCGGCCCTCCGGGGGGTGGGGTTGGGGGGGGCTGTGGGGGGGGTTCCGTCCCTTTTATCACGCTGTATCCGGCGGCCGTTGTCCCCTTCTTGATCGCGGATAGCCGGCGG
>NZ_JALLAL010000057.1:0-15847 GCF_023062615.1 Brachybacterium sp. Marseille-Q7125
CGCCGGACCCCTCCGGCCCCACCCCCACGCAAATGTGAGGTCTGGTGGCATGTTCCGCAGAAACATGCCACCAGACCTCACATTTGTGGTGCCGATGGGCGGGTGGCCGCCCCCGGCGTCAGCCTCGCCGCCCCGTCTGAGCCTCGCCGTCCGGCGTCAGCCTCGCACCGGCGTCAGCGGCGCAGGTGCTCCAGGATCGCGGTGGTGTTCTGGGCGGTGCGGGCGGAGGCCACGGAGAACTCGATCGCCAGGCGCATGCCGATCAGTGCCACCACCGACGGGATCCAGCCCAGCAGCAGTGCGATCAGCAGCGGAATCGCGTTGAACGAGGGCTCGCCGTACCAGGAGGAGTTCAATGCCCCCAGCATCGCGCCGAACATCAGGGAGCCGACCACCTGCGCCGCCCAGATCAGCAGCGCCACGATGATCGCCACGATGTACAGCACGCTCGCGTACTTCAGGGACACGAAGTGCTTGAACTTGAAGTCGAACAGCGCCTGGAGCATGTTCGGGTCGGAGTCGGTGTTGGTGCTGCTGGGGGTGCCGGTGGCGCTCCCAGCAGCGGCAGTGCCGGTGTCGGCGGTGGTGCCGCTCGCCGCGCCGGGGGCGGGCTGGGAGGTGGACCCCACTGCGGGCTGCGCAGGCGCGGAGGGCGCCGACGGAGCGGACTGCCCGTATGCGGAGTAGGCGGGCGCGGACTGCGCGGGCTGCCCCGCGTGTGACTGCTGCGCGGGCTGCGCGCTCGTCGGCTGCTCCGAGGGAACAGGATTCGCGCTGGTCGGCGGCTGGTTCTCGTACGGCTCAGTCATGAACAGGCTCCTTTGGAACATCGGCATCGGCGCCGTCTCCCGGGACGGGTGCCGATGGGGACGAGATGGGTGTGGAGTGATCTCCCCTGGCCGCTATCGTAGTGAGGACCACCGACTGTCGGACGCCCCCAGTACGCTGGGCCGGACGCTCAAGACCGGACGAACCTGCCGAAAGGGGGCGCGATGAGCGGTGCGGGCCGCGCCCTGGAGCAGCTGGAGCTGTTCGATGACGCACCGGTGCTCGCCCTGCTGCGCGCCGACAACGCCCCCATCACCCTTGCGCTGCTCGAGACCCACCTGGGGCAGGACGAGCGCAGCCGTACCGCCGCAGAGCTGTACGAGTTGCTGGACGCGGATCTTGATGAGCTGCGCTTCCATGGCCAGGATCTGCCGCGCAGCGCCCAGCAGTACTGCAAGACCTGGGTGGAGCAGGGGTACCTGACCCGGCGGGCTGCCCAGCAGGAGCGCACCGAGCTGTTCTCCCTGACCGAATCGGCGCACCAGGCCATCCGCTTCCTCGCCGACCTCGCCTCCCCGCGCGAAGCGGTCACCCGCTCCCGCCTGAGCCTGCTCACTGACCGGCTGCTGCAGCTCGCGCAGGAGACGGACCCCGACGCCGGCCGGCGCATCACCGCGCTGCAGGAGCAGCAGGAGCGCATTGCCCAGCAGATCCGCACCCTGCAGGAGCACGGCGCTTCCCCACTGCCCATCTCCCAGGCGGTCGAGGCCGCAGAGGAGCTCTACGCCCTGGCACTCGATGTCCCCTCCGACTTCGCGCGCGTGCGGGCCGAGTTCGAGCGCCTGCACCGCTCGCTGCGGCTGGAGCTCATCGAACACGACGGTCCACAGGGCGAAATCCTCGACCAGCTGTTCCTCGGCGTGGACGCGGTGGAGGACTCCGAGGCCGGGCGTTCCTTCGCCGCCTTCCACTCGATGCTCATCTCCCCGGTGCTCGAACAGCGCTACCACGCGGCCGCAGACGCCCTGGCCACCCGCGATTTCGCGAGCCACCTGGGGGCGGCGAAGATCCGCTTCCTGCAGAACTACCTGGGGCGCCTGCAGCAGGAATCCCACCAGGTGCGCCACGCGATGATCGACCTCTCCCGCTCACTGCGAGAATTCGTGCGCTCCCGTCAGTTCGAGCAGTACCGGGCGCTCGGCGACGTGCTGCGCCGGCCCCAGCGCCTCAGCCTCGAGCTCGCCCCCTTCGTGCGCCCTCATCATCGGATCGGCGTGGGACTCACCCTGTCCACCTTCACGCCGCGCTCCGTCGGCCAGCTGCGCCTGCTGTCCCCGGCGGAGGTCACCGCCGATGATGACCTCTCCGCCGCGGACGCCGAACCGCTGGATCTGGAGCACCTGCGCGAAGTGGTCCGCGAATCGGAGATCGACCTCGCCGAGCTCACCGACGCCGTGGATGACGTCCTGGCCTGGCGCGATACGGCCACCATCGGGGAGGTGCTTTCCGTCCATCCGGCCACCCAGGGCCTCGCCTCGATCGTCGGACTGCTGCTGCTGGCCCAGCGCCACGGCGAACCGGTCACCGACGAGACCGCCGACGCGGACGAAGACCCGGCCCCGGCGACCGAACGGGTCGCATGGGATCTCCCCGAGGCCCCCGGGCAGCGCCGCAGCGCCGTGATCACCGCCCTGCGCTTCACCCGCCCGATCTCCGCTGCCGTCCCCGGCCTCGCGAAGGAGCTGACATGACCCCCGAGAGCCCCGACACCGTCGAGGACCTGGATATCGCCCCCGAGGAGACTGCCCCCGTCGGCCGCGTCACCCTGTGGGAGGGGGATCCCGGAACCCTGCCGCTGAATGTCCGACGCACCCTGGTGGCCCTGCTGCGCGGGCCCTACCTCTCCCAGCGGCGTGACTCGGTGCTGTGGGCCACGCTGCTCGCCCACACCGACGTGATCCGCGCCCACCTGGGGGATCTGCTGCTGCAACTCGAGATCGACGCCGACTCCGAGGTGGCCTTCACCCGGAACCTGCGCCCGGACCCCGACTTCGATCAGCCCGTCCCTTCGGTGCTGCGCACCGCCCCGCTGAGCTTCATCGACTCCGCCCTGCTGCTGCACCTGCGCCACCTGCTGCTGCAGGCCACCGCCCAGCAGGAACGCGCCGTGGTGGGCCGCGACGAAATCGCCGCGCACATGAGCGCCTACCTCACCTCCTCCGGGCACGATGAGGCGCAGTTCGCCAAACGCCTGGCCGCCAGCCTGGAGCGGATGCGCAAATGGTCGCTGCTGGTGGACACGGATACCGCGGACCGCTGGGAGATCTCTTCGGTGCTCGCCCTCGTGCTCACCGCGGAAGAGATCACGGGGATCGAACAGGAATACCAGCGGCTGCGCGAGGCAGCGGCCGACGGGACCCAGCCCGCGCTCACCGAGGTGGAGGAGGAGACCGCATGACCCCGAGCCCCACCCCCACTGCCCGCAAAGGCTCGGCGCCGCAGGAGTCACCCGTCGCGCCCGGACAGATGCGCCTTGCCCGCATCCAGCTGCACAACTGGGGCACCTTCGACAAAGGCCATGACCTCGCAGTGCCGCGTGAGGGCCTGCTGCTGACTGGCGAATCCGGCTCCGGCAAGTCCTCGGTACTGGATGCGATCAGCGCCGTGCTCATGAAACCCGGGGAGGTGCGGTTCAACGCCGCGGCCCAGGACGGCGGCGCGGGGGACCGCGACCGGACGCCGCTCAGCTACGTCCGCGGCGCGTATCGCAAGGAGTCCGATGAGGACACCGGGGAGATGCGCGCCGGGTACCTCCGCCCGTCCACCACGGTCTCCGGCATCGCCCTGACCTTCGAGAACGGAACTGGCGGCGCGCTCACCGCGATCCGGGTGATGCATGTGCCCGGCCGCGGCACCGCGGCAGCGGACCTGCGCTCGGCCTTCCTGCTGTTCGACCGGGCGGTGGAGCTGAACGAGGTGCTGGAGCTGTCCACCTCCGGGATCGATCGCCGACGGCTCAAGCGAGCCCTCTCGCCGCAGGTGGCGTCTGATTCGTACACGACCTTCGGGGTGGCGCTGCGCCGACTGACGGGCATCGGCTCTGAGGCGGCCCAGCGCCTGCTGCACCGCACCCAGTCCGCGAAATCCCTCACCTCCCTGAATGACCTGCTGCGCAGCTTCATGCTGGAGGAGCCCGGCACCTTCTCCCTGGCCGAGCAGGCCGTCGAGCAGTTCCGGGCGCTGCAGGATGCGCACGCCACCGTGGTCGATGCCCGCCAGCAGGTGAATGTCCTGCTGCCGCAGCGAGAGGCCTGGGCCGAGCATGCCCGCGCCACTGGGCAGCGTGATGAGATCCAGCATTTGCGCGAGTGCACTGAACCGTTCCGATACACAGTCCTGCAGCGCCTAGCGCAGCGGGATCTGGAGGACACACAGGTCGCGCTGCAGGCCGCCGAGCATGAGAGCGAGGCCGCGCAGCAGGCGGAGGCCGATGCCCGCCAGGCCCTGCGCTTGGCCGATCAGGCGCTCGCGGCGCATGGAGGCGGGGAGCTCAGTGCAGCGGAGCGGGAGATCGAGCTGGCTGAGCAGCGTCTGAACGCCGTGGAGGCGCAGACGCGCTACCTCGCCCCGGTACGGGAGCGGCTGGAGGCGGACGAACCCACGAACGCTGAGGATTTCGCGAAGATCCAGGCGCAGGCCCAACGGGAGATCGAACGCCTGGATGCCGAACGGGAGCGGCTGCGCGAATCCTCCGGAGAGCTGCTGGTGGCCCAGCGCGACGCCGTCGCCCACCGCACCGAGCTCGAGCACGAGATCCGCTCGCTCAACACACGACGCTCCAACCTGCCCTCCCACCTGGTGGCCGCCCGTGACCAGATCGCCGAGAGTATCGGCGTGCACACCTGGGAGCTGCCCTTCGCCGGAGAGCTCATGGATGTGCGCGAGGCGTCCTGGCGCGGCGCAGTGGAGCGCCTGCTGCGCGGACTCGCCACCACGATCCTGGTCCCGGAGCGGCTGTACCCCCAGGTCGCTGCCGCCGTGGACGGCCGCGACTGGCGGCAGCGCATCGCCTACGAGCGGATGCGGGAGCCCAGCGGCACCCTCGCCCCCGACGCGCCGCAGGAGCGCACGGTGCTCAGCGTCCTGCAGCTCGCACAGGGCCCGCACCAAGCGTGGCTACAGCATCGGCTCACCACGGGCTTCCCGCACGTCCTGGTGGAGGACGCCCCTCAGCTCGCCCGCCACGAACGATCCCTCTCTCGCGCCGGTCAGATCAAGAACCGCGATCACCACGTCAAGGACGACCGGCATCGGATTGATGACTGGTCCCGCTGGGTGATCGGCACCGATAACACCGCGCGGCGCGAGCGCCTGCGCGAGCAGCTCCAGGTCGCGAAGCGCGCGGTCGAGCGCCACCAGGCCCATGTGGGGGAGGTCGCCCAGCAGGAGCGGCAGTTTGAACAGCGCCGACGGGACCTCGAACGCCTGGGCGAGCAGACCTGGGAGGACGTGGACCACGTGGGGGCGACAGCTCGCCTCACGCGACTGCGGGAACAGCGCGAGCGCCTGCTGGCCTCCACCGACCTTGCCCAGCTGAATGCAGCCCAGCAGCGGGCTGACCAGGAGTATCGCGAGGCCACGGAGGTTTCCGCGGCGGCGCGCGATGCACTGCGGCGCCTGCGCGAGGAGGTCGCGGAGGCCCGCGGGGACCTGCGCACCGCGCGCACCCACCTGGAGGGCGTGGAGCTCGAGCCGGAGGTGTTCGAGGCCCTGGATCGCCGGGTCCGCGGGACCCGCCGTAGCGCTCTGACCCGTCGGTCCCTCGCCGAGGCGATGCTGCCGCTCGAGCGGGGGCTGGGAGAGGAGCTGAACGCCGCCGAGCGGGCGCGGCGCGCCGCGGAGAGCACCCTCGCGGCGGCCCGGGCCGAGTACCTGCGCCGCTGGGCGGAACGCTCGGTGAACCTCGTCGATGACATCGCGGCGACCGAGGATTTCCTGGCGGTGCTGGAGCGGCTGGAACGTGACCGGCTGCCGGATTTCGAGCAGCGGTTCCGGGAGCTGCTGCGCACTCAGTCGCAGAACAACATCGGCCAGCTGCGGGCCGTGATCGCGCAGGCCATCCGGGATGTTCACCAGCGGCTGGACCCGGTGAATGCCTCGCTGCGACAGAGCCAGTTCGACACCGAGCGCCGCACCTGGCTGCGCCTGGTGGCGCGGCAGCGCCACACCCAGGAGGTGGTGCAGTTCCTCGCCGAGCTGACCTCGATCACGGAGGGGGCGTTCGGGCAAGAGGACTCGATCGAGCGGGCGGAGGCGCGGTTCGCCGGGATGGATGCGCTGCTGCGGCGCCTCGGCTCCGCGGAGACCGCGGATGTGTCGTGGCGCCGACGGGTGCTGGATACCCGTCAGCATGTGGAGTTCGTGGCGCAGGAGCTCGATGAGAGCGGGACCGTCCTGGACCTGTATTCCGATGCGGGGGGCCGCTCCGGGGGGCAGCGCCAGCGCCTGGTTACCTTCTGCCTCGCGGCATCGCTGCGCTACCAGCTGACCGACTCCGCGGAGGGCTTGCCGCCCTACGGCCTGGTGGTCCTCGATGAGGCCTTCGACAAGACCGATGTGCATTTCACGCGCGCTGGCCTGGAGGTCTTCCGCTCTTTCGGCTTCCAGCTGCTGCTCGCGACGCCGCTGAAGATGCTGCAGACCATCGAGGCGTATGTGGGCGGCGCGGCCGTGGTCAGTAAGAACTCCCGGGACTGCTCCACCTTCGCGGCAGCGACGTTCCTGTCCTCGGGAGAAGAGAGCCCGGAGGCGGGGTCGTGAGGTCCGTGCAGGAGGTGCGTGACCTGCTGCGCACTCGCTGGGAGCGGTCGATGGCGGCATGGCTTGCGGACCCGTCGGCGGCTGCGGTCTCCCTTCCCCTGCACCCGCCGACGCAGCCGCAGGTGCTCGCGGATCCCGCGGCGGTGCAGCGCTGGGTGGAGCAGTGGAGCAGCGCACCCGCGGTGCTGCGCGATGCGGTCATCTGGCGCCGCGTGGCCTGGGCGCACCTGGGGGCGCAGGAGCTGCCGCACCGCTGGGAGATCGCCGGCGCCGAGCAGCTCACCCGCGCCGCGGGGCCTGCTGTGCATGAGCAGTTCACGCAGTTCAGCCACTGGGTACAGCGGGCGCTGGTGCTGCTCACGGGCGCGTCGGACCGACCGGCAGGGGAGCTGCGGGAGGCTCTGGCGCGGGCGATCGTCGCGCAGCGCAGTCGCTGGCTCGGCATGGGGCGGGTCGATGCGGAGCTGTGTCTGCGGGCGGCCGTGTGGGTACTCGCCCATCCGGCCTCGGGTCTGCGGATCCGCCAGGTGCCGCTGCCGGGGATGCACACCAAATGGCTGCAGGCGCATCGCGCCGTGGTCCGCGCCCTGGTCGCCGCGGCGCAGGGCGAGGCGACAGCGGTCGATCAGGACCTGGGGCTCGCCGCGGAGCCTTCGTTCCACGATGTGCTGGTGCTCGATCCTGCGCTGCGCGGCGCTGCTTCAGGCCCGCGCATGCCGCGCGCCAGCCGCGTGGACGCCGCGTTCCTCGCTGAGCTGGAGCTCAGTCCGCGTATCGTGCTGATCTGCGAGAACTCCGAGACGGTGCAGGTGCTCCCGGACCTGCCCGGCACCGTCGCGCTCTCCGGGGCCGGATACGCGGTGGCGAGCGTGCTCGAGGTGCCGTGGGTCCAGCGTGCACCGGTGCTGTACTGGGGTGATCTGGATGCGGACGGTTTCCGGATACTCCACCGCGCCCGCGCCCACCATCCCGCCGTCACGAGCATCCTCATGGACGCGGAGACCTTCGCGCGGTATGCGGAGCTGGCGGTGACGAGCCCCCCGCCGCCCATGGCGGAGCTGCCCTCGCTCACGGAGGGGGAGCAGGAGATGTACCAGCGGCTGCAGGCCGACGGGCTGCGGCTCGAGCAGGAGCGCATCGAGCTCAGCTATGCGGTGGAGACGCTGCGCGAGAGCCTTGCTTCCCGGGGACCTCACGCGGTCGCCGACGTCGGAATCTCCTCACCGAGCCGCACGGCACGGTAGGGATCGGCACCAGCGTCTACGACGTCATCGCTGCGTCGGCCAGCGGCGGCGTCCCGTCGGCCCGTGGAGCGGTGAACCGTGCGGTGAACTCCTCCATCAGGTCGGGCACCTGCTCCGCGGGCGGGCCGACGTGCACTGTCCGACGGGCATCGTCGTCATGGACGAACACCTCACCGTCCCGGTATCGGCCGGGGCTGCGGGAGAGGTCGTACCCCTGCACCATGAAATGCAGCGCGAGCAGCGTCGACTCATCGAGCCGGGCCTTGCGGGCGGCGAGCACCTGCAGGTACGTCGTCGCATCGGAGTACCCCTTGACCGCGATCCACGTGCGGTCCACGGAGATCTGCTCGTCCTCCCCGCCCCGGGGTCAGCCCTTCTGGCCGTAGCGGCGGCGGAACTTCTCCACCCGACCAGCGGTGTCCAGCACGGTGGCGCGGCCGGTGTAGAAGGGGTGCGAAGCGGAGGAGACCTCCACGTCGATCATCGGGTAGGTGTTGCCGTCCTCCCACTCGATGGTCTGATCCGAGGTGCGGGTGGAGCGAGTGAGGAAGGCGTGGTTCGCGCCCTTGTCGCGGAAGACGACGGGGCGGTACTCGGGGTGGATGCCGGGCTTCATCGGGGTTCTCCTTCGGGGCGGCGAGCGGGGCTTACCAGCCGGGGCGGTGAGCGGGGCTTACCAGCTGGACTTGGTCACGCCGGGCAGCTCGCCGCGGTGGGCGAGCTCGCGCAGCCGGACGCGGGACAGGCCGAAACGGCGCAGGTGACCGCGGGGGCGGCCGTCGATCGCATCGCGGTTGCGCAGCCGGGTGGGGCTCGCGTCGCGTGGCAGGCGCTGCAGGGCACGCTGGGCCTGGATCTTCTCCGCGAGGGAGCTGTCGGGGCTCTTGATGGTGCGCTTGAGCTCAGCGCGCTGCTCGGCGTAGCGGGCAACGGTGCGTCGGCGGCGGGCGTCGGCGGCGATCTTCGAGGTCTTGGCCATCAGCGGGACTCCTTGAACTCGACGACAGCCCGAATCTTCGGGTCGTACTTGCGCAGCACCAGGCGATCGGGGGTGTTGCGGCGGTTCTTGGTGGTGCGGTACACGGTGCCGGTTCCGGCGCTCGAGCGCAGCGCGACCTGCGCGCGGACCTCATTCTTGCGGGCCATGGGTTCCTTCCGATGCGGGAGCGCGGACTTGACAGCCGCGCGAGACGACCGCTGAGATTAGCTACTGAGAACCGTTATCGTCAAGCGGAGGAGTTGTCCGTGCCCCAGCAGTCCCAGCCCGATCGCGCCCACCCGGCCGCCGACGGGGGGCGCAGCGTCCCCGTCGCGGTGATCTCCGCGGTGGACCCCGTGCTGCGCGACGCCCTCATCGCGAGCCTGCTGCTGGATGCCCAGGATGCCGTGGCCTTGCGCTACGAGCTCGTCGCCGACTCTGCCGCACTGCGCCGCCTGATCGTCAGCTCCCGGGGTGTCCTCGAGGACGAGCTGGTGGACCTCGACCACCCCTGCCACTCCTGCGCCATGCGCGAGGACGCCGTGCCCACCCTCGAGCGCCTCGCCCGCACGCCCGGCATCGCTGCGATCCTGCTGGCCCCGCCGCTGTCCGCTGAGCCGGCCACCGTCTGCGGCTCCCTGCGCGCCCATGAGGACGGCTGGCACCTGGCCGATGCCGCCGTGGTGCTCGATACCGAGACCGTGATCCACGACCTGCTGGGCGATGACACCCTCGCCGAGCGCGGGCTGCAGTGGCTCGCCGAGGACCATCGGGCCGTGGGCGAGGCACTCGCCGCCCAGCTCGAATACGCGCCCACCGTGGTGCTCGAGGGCGACGGGGCTGGCGCCGGTGCGGAGCTCATCGAGCATCTGCGCGCCCCCGAGCAGCAGCTCATCGAGGGGATCTATGCCCTGGATGCGCGGATGCTGCTGAGTGGACGCCTGGACCACATGCTGGCGCTGCGTCGGCGTGACGTGCGCTATGTCGAGCCCTACGGCGGCCCCACCGGGCACGGCACCTGGACCCTGGATCTCATCTCCGAGCGGCCCTTCCACCCCGATCGCCTGCTCGAGCAGATCGAGGCGATCGGCGCCGGACACCTGCGCGGCCGCGGCCGCTTCTGGGTCCCCGACCGCCCGGACAGCATCTGCCAGTGGGACGGCGCCGGGGGACAGGTCGCCGTCGGCGCCGTGTGGCGCACCCGCGATGACCTGCCCACCACGCGCCTGGTCGTCACCGGCATCCACCCCGAGGACCGCGAGCGGGTGCGCACCGCTTTCGGGCGCGCCCTGCTCACCGAGGAGGAATGGGCCGACGGGCTGGCGCCGTGGCTGGGCTGCGAGGATCGGCTCGCCCCGTGGCTCGGGGAGCGGGAGTCGGCGGCCTGATCTGCGGCTCCTCCTCCCAGGGGCGCTGGGGCGCGATCGCATCGATCCCATCGCGCACGAAACCGCCCTCCCGTCGGACCACATTGGAGGCCAGTGGGAGCTGGTGGGAGGCGCTTTCCAGAATGTGCATGAGGTACCCCGCGGTGTTCGGCAGCGCGAGGATGTCCCCGACGGCCACCCCGCTGGGGAAGTGCAGACGGCGCCGCAGGATCAGCTCCGCCTCGATGCAGTAGGCCCCCACGACGAAGGCGTCCATCGGCTCCCCGCTCTGGGTGCCGGTGCGCACCAGCAGCGGGTCCACCAGGAAGTCATCGGAGGTGGAGCGGCACTGGGTGCGGTTCATCTCCACGCCCACGAGGGCCGCGCCGTGACTGGTGGAGGTGCGCTGAATGACGCGCGTCAGGGTCATCCCGCAGCCGTCCAGCAGCGAGCGGCCCGGCTCGCAGGCCAGGCGCAGCCCGCGTGAGCGCAGGGCCTCCGCGGCGGTGGGCACAGACCCGGCAACTCCATCGGCCCGGGCAGCCCCGTCAGCTCCGTCAGCTTCGGCGGCCCGGGCAGCCTTATCGGCCCGGGCAGCCCCGTCGGCCTCATCGACACTCGCGGGGGAAGCGAGCAGCCCGCGCAGCCAGTCCCCGCGCACGGGGGCCTGGTGGTAGGGGTAGTGCTGGGTGAGCGGTGCCCCCTCCCAGGTGATCCAGTCCGCGGGGTCCGGGCCCTGCGCGGTGCGCACCGCACGCTCGGAGGCCTCCCATTGCTGCTGGTCATCGAGGTAGGATATGGGGATCCCGCCGCCCATGTCCACGAAGGTCGGCTCGTGTCCCGCCTCCCGCAGGGCATCGATGAGCGTGCAGGCCTCACCGATCGCGAGCGCCCGGGCCGCGGCGTCATAGCCGTGCAGGTGGAAGTGGACCCCGGCAATCCGCGCCCCGGCCTCCCGCGCGGCGGGGGAGTCCACCCACGCCCGCCAGGTCGCGGCGGACTCTCCGAACCGGGTGGGCGGCACCGGGCCGACGGGAGTGGGCGCCAGGCGCAGAGCGAGCGCCGGCGGTGCGGCGCCCGGGCGGTCGGTACGCCCCGCGGTGGCGAGGATGTCCAGCACCGCGGCGGCCTCATCGAGGTTGTCGAGCACCAGCATCGCCCCGCATTCCAGGGCCAGCTCCAGCAGCGGCCGCGGCTTGATCGCCGCGGTGACCACGATGCGCTGAGCAGGCATGCCGTGCTCGAGGGCCTGGGAGAGCTCCCGCAGGCTGCCCACATCCAGGCCCAGCCCCGCCTCTTGCGCGGCGGCGACCATGCCCAGGGTCTTGTTCGCCTTGCGGGCCACGAACACGGCGAGCTCCACCCCGGCGTCGTCGGCTGCCTCGGTGAGCTCCGCGGCGTGGCGGGGCAGGGCGGAGAATTCGTGCACGTTCAGCGGGCTGCCGAAGCGCTCCACCAGGTCACGGCAGGCCTCGGGGTCGCCGAGCAGCTCGCGCATCCACGGCTCCAGCCGGGCATCCAGCGGCGGCATCCCCTGGCAGTGAGCCCGCAGCGGATCGGTGGTGCGCAGGCGCCCGGTGAGGCACTCCGCCCAGCGTTCGGGCTCCTGGTGCAGGTGGCGGTTCAGGGTGTCGTGGCCGATCACATGGTCCTCCGTCGGTCGTCCCAGCAGCGCAAGGCCCGTCACGGTGCTGCCATCGGCGCGCAGCGCGCTCGCATCCGGGGCGATCATGGCACCGCGCCGGCCCGGCCGCACCGTGATCAGCCCGTCGGTCAGGAGCTGGCGCAGCAGCGGCTCGTCGAGGCCCTGCACGCCCGGCGGGGGCAGCACCGCATCGACCACCACATCAGCCTCGCCGCTAGCGGCGAGCTGCTCGACCGTGGTCCCGGCCTCGAGCGGCCCCAGGTCCACGGCCCCGGAGGCATGCATCGCCAGGAGCTTTAGTGCGGTGGCCAGCGGCGGCCCGAAGGCGAAACGCTCGAGCACCTGCGCGGCGTCGCGGAAGCGCTGCCACGTCTCCTCCGGAGCAGGCAGGCCGCGCAGCAGCCCGGTGAGCGCCGGGTACAGCCGCGCCCAGGCACGCCCGAGCGCCCACGCCGGTCCCGGGGCACGCTCCCCACAGGCCACCTGCACACTGCGCTCCAGCGCCGTAAGCGCCTGACCGGGGCCGATGGGCAGATCCGGCTCCGCGCCGGTGGCCAGCGTGTGCTCAATATCCGCGCGCGAGGCCGGGCCGCCACGGTCATCCAGCAGCGTAAGCGCCGTGTCCACGACGACCGCGAGCACCTGCTCCACGACGCAGGGATCCGCGGGGTCCAGGCGGCGCAGGCGCTCCTGCCCGACGGTGAGGAGATGCTCGGGCACGTGCGCGGCGGGGCTGTCCGGCTGCGGTTTCGCATCCAGCAGTAGACCGCGGCGTGCGGTGGGTAGCAGCACCGCCGGCTCGGCCGCACCCCGCTCATGGCGCAGCGCACCGTCCGGCTGCTCGACGAAGCGGCCGCCGCGGCCCTCGGTGAGCATGAGCGCCGCATCCAGGAAGGTCAGCGCTGCCCCACGCAGCGCCACCCGCGAGCCCGGCGGGACGTGCACAGGATCGAGCATCTCCTCAGGCGGCAGCACCGCGGGGCGCAGCGGCACAGCCCCCTGCCAGCTGCGAGCGAGAGCGCCCTCATGTGCGCGGGCATGCCCGGTGGCCACGAGCACCTCGTCGGCCCCCGTGATCACCTCGCCGCCCTCCAGCTGGACGGACCAGGTCTCGCCGATCGGCTGGATGGCGGTGGCGCGTGTGCGCACCCGGGTGAGGTCGGCGTGCTCGCCCAGGGCCGACCACAGGCGCGACCAGCGCTCGGCGAGGTACTGGCCTACGACGGCACGCGGCGGGAACAGCTCCCCGGCCAGCTGCGGCGCATGCTCGGCGCACCACGCCGGGAAGCTCGCCGCGGTGCTGCTGGCGGGCGCATCGATCACCCGGCAGTCCACGTTCAGCCGCAGCGGCGCCGGCTGATCCGGGCGGTAGGCGGCGCCGGTGCCCGGATGCTCCCCGGGATCCACGACGACCACCTCTAGGGCGCGACCGGCACCAGCGGCCAGGCGGGCCTGCAACTCTTCGAGGGCGAACAGGGCCTTCGGACCGGCGCCGATCACGACCAGGCGCAGAGGATCACGGCCCGGGGCGGAGCACCGGGTGGAGGGCTCAGGCACGGGCCGCCTCCTCCAGGCGGGTGATCGCGGCGGCGATATCTGCGGGGCTCGCCCCGAGGGTCTCGCGCACCCAGGCATCGCTGTAGATGGTCTCGAGGTAGGGCACGCCGGAATCATGCACGATCAGCGCCACCCGGGCGTCGGCGGCGAGCTGGCCGGGCAGCTGCGCCAGGGCGTGCACGATCGCGCCGGTCGAGGCGCCGGCCAGGATGCCCTCCCGTCGGGCCAGCAGCCGCGCCCCCGCCACCGCGTCCAGGGGCGCCACCCGCACCAGCTCATCGGGGTGCACGCTGCGGGACAGTTCGGTGACCATCCCGGCGCCGAAGCCCGGCAGCGGCCGCGGCGCCGGGGTGCCGTCGAACAGGGCGCTGCCCTGCGCGTCGACGGCGACGGTGCGGGTGCTCATCGCGTGTTCGCGCAGGTAGGCGGTGCAGCCGGAGAGCGTTCCGGTGGTGCTCACGGCCGCCAGCAGCACATCTACCCGGCCCTCGAGCGCCGCGGCGATCTCCGCCATCGTGCCGTTGCGGTGCGCTCCCGGGTTCGCGGGGTTCGCGTACTGGTTGAGGTTCACCGCGCCGGGGATCTCTTCGAGCAGGGCGCGCACCCGCTTCCGCCGGGCGGTGAGCAGGTCGCCGGTCTCCGGATCGGGCTGGTCCACGACCTCCACCTGCCCGCCGAGCGCCCGGATCGTGGCAATCGTCGTGGCATTGGTGCGGGAGTCCACGACGCACACGAACCGCAGCCCACTCACCGCGCAGGTGCGCGCGAGCGCCACCCCAAGGTTCCCGGAGCTGGACTCCACCACGGTGCCGCCGGGAGCGAGGGTGCCATCGGCCAGCGCCGCCTGCACCATCGCCAGGGCCGGGCGGTCCTTCGTGCTGCCCCCGGGGTTCACGGATTCGAGCTTGGCGAACAGCTGCGCCCGGCAGGTGGGGAACAGGCGCGACAGGCGCACCAGCGGCGTCGCCCCCACCGCCGCGGAGATGTCCTCCGCGATCGGCGGGAGGCTCGCACAGGCAGGGGTCTCGGGACGGGATGCAATGGCCGACGGTGCGGCGGAGAGGGAGCTCACCCTCGGACCGTACGGCGCGCGGGCGCTCCTGCCTAGGCTGGCAGGGACCGGTTGGTCGGCCGAGAGGGTGGAAGGTGCTGGCGCGCTCCCGGCGAACTGGCGCTGAGATCCTCAAAGGACGCGGATGGACGATCCGTCAATAGCCGCGTACCGATCTGCGATGATGCGCGCATGCGCATCACACTGATCGGCGGCAAAGGCGGCGTCGGGCGTCTGCTCATCGGGGTCCTGCAGGACCAGCACGAGCTCACCGTCCTGGACCGTTCCACCACGCCCCTGCCCGGGGTGCGGGAGATCGTCGGGGAGGCCGATGATCCCGCAGCGCTCGAGAGCGCCCTCGACGGTGCCGATGCGGTGGTGCACCTGGCCGCTGTGATCCCCCGCGGCTCCGAGGCCGAACAGCTGCCCGGCACAGCGCAGGCGATCGCCGTGAACGTCGGCTCCGTGCTGCTGGCAATGCGAATGGCCCGCATCCTGGGCGTGCGCTCCTTCGTGCACATCAGCTCCCTGTCCGTCTTCGAGCGCTACGCGATCGACCCCATCGCGGCGGGCACAGCGCCCGATGCGACGGAGATCTATGGACTGTCCAAGCGGGTCGCCGAACTGGCATTGCAGGTTGCCTGCGAGGGCCCCGCCCCCACCGCGCAGGAGCAGGACATCACTGTCACCTCGCTGCGCCTGGCCTTCCCCACCACTGCGGAGGCGTGGCCACACTGGGTGGGGCCGCTCCACGGCCCCGAGGACGCGCCCACCGTCCACACCATGGCCGACGGGACGGTGGTGTGCGGCCTGCACCCGACGGATCTTGCCGCGGCGGTGCTCGCGGCGATCGACCGGACTAAGGGAAGGACATGGGAGGCGATCTCGGTGACCGCCGCGCCGGAGACAATCGCCGATGATGCCGCGGAGCGTCTGCTGGGGTGGCGGCCACGGTGGACGCTGGAGAGAGCAGCGGAGGGTAAGCCGGGGAGGCCCGGCTGATGGGAGGGCCCAGCTGCGGGTAGGGCCCAGCTGATGGGGCCCACGTGCTGTGCCGCAGGTCATGTGGGGGAGACCACCCCTCAGAACCCCCTTCTCGGCTTGACGACCAGAACTACTTCTCCGTAATGTTCTTCCTCGTGCCCCGCTGAACCGGGGGCGTCGGAGCGGCTCGCAGAGTTGGTTCCGATGGGTCTGGTTCGGGGTCGGCTTCTCTAGGGCGTGAGTCGGGAAGCGGTTCGGATCACATCGGATCGGTTTGACTCGCGGTGAGTGGCTGGCTTAATCTGGTGGGGTTGCCCCGGAGCGAAGAGCCTGATCGGCTCGGGTTTCCGAGTGCGCGTGTTGTTTGATATCTCAATAGCGTGTCTGTTTGTTGATGCCATATTTTGTATGGCAATTATTGATGGACAACAG